>CAMWNT010000005.1 GCA_947175695.1 uncultured Porphyromonadaceae bacterium | reverse complement strand
GCATCGGCTCTGATGCAGGGTCTGGCCGACGGCTATTTCGTGCTCCCCTACACTATCCAGAACTATCTGAGCGACCAGATCAGCGTGCCCCGCTTCTCGACCGACCTCCCCGAATTCGCCGAGGCCGAAGAAGCCTGCCGCAAGAAAATGGAGCATCTCATCTCGATCCAGGGCAACCGCTCCGTCGATTCGATCCATAAGGAACTCGGCCACATCATGTGGGACAAGGTCGGCATGGCCCGCACCAAAGAGAGCCTCGAGACCGCTATCGCTGAAATCAAGAAGCTCCGCGAGGTATTCAATAAGGATCTCTATGTGCCCGGCTCGCTCGAAGGCATGAATGTGGAGCTCGACAAGGCTTTCCGTCTCAACGACTTCATCACGATGGGCGAACTCGTGGCCTACGACGCCCTGAGCCGCAACGAATCCTGCGGCGGCCACTTCCGCGAGGAGTATCAGACTCCCGAGGGCGAGGCCAAGCGCGACGACGAAAACTATTTCTATGTCAGCTGCTGGGACTATCAGGGTTCCGACAACGCCGCTCCTGAACTCATCAAAGAACCCCTTCATTACGAAGCCATCAAGGTTCAGACCCGCAACTATAAGTCGTAAGTCTGATCGCCAAGGGTTTCACTCCGGCCTCGGCTCCACGGGGCTAAAAGCCGGGATATTTAAAAATGCAAAAGCTCTCATCCGGAGTCAGCTCCGGGCATAGAGCCTTTCAAAATCCGATTTCTTACAATGGAAGATAATATAATGAAAGTCAATCTCCGCGTATGGCGTCAGGCCGGACCGCGCGAGAAGGGTGAGTTCAAGACCTACACCGATGTCGAGACCACACCCGATACATCGTTTCTCGAGACTCTCGACATTCTCAACGAGATGCTCATCGAAAACCATGAAGAGCCTATCGTGTTCGACCACGACTGTCGCGAGGGTATCTGCGGCATGTGCTCGCTCTATATCAACGGCCATCCCCACGGCCCCGCCACCGGCGCCACTACCTGCCAGCTCTACATGCGTCGCTTCCGCGACGGCGAGACTATCACTGTCGAGCCCTGGCGTTCGGCTGCGTTCCCTGTGATCAAAGACCTTATGGTCGATCGCAACGCATTCGACAAGATCCAGCAGGCCGGCGGCTACGTCAGCTTCAACTGCGGCGGCGCTCAGGACGCCAACGACCTCCCCATCTCGAAGGTCAATGCCGACGAGGCGATGGACTCCGCAAGCTGCATCGGCTGCGGCGCTTGTGTGGCAGCCTGCAAGAACGGTTCGGCTATGCTCTTCGTTTCGGCCAAGGTCAGCCAGCTCGCTCTTCTCCCCCAGGGTGAAGTCGAGAAGGATCGCCGCGTCCGCGCGATGGTAGCCAAGATGGACGAGCTCGGCTTCGGCAACTGCACCAACACCGGTGCTTGCGCGGCTGAATGCCCGAAAAACATCAAGCTCTACAACATCGGCCGCATGAACCGCCATTATATCGCGGCAAAGTGCAAGGAATAAACTTCCCCAAGCCATCACATAAGAATCCCCCGGCAGACCGACTGCCGGGGGATTTTTTATTGTTTTTATCCGATTTATATTGTAGATTCCGATTTGTTTGCTTATATTTGCACTTGGTAACGTTAACCATTTTTTAGGTTAAAAATGACGAGAGTATCCCATTGCAACTTTTCAATTTACACAAATTGCATATAGCAACTGACAATTTGCAATTTGCCACGACGCGGTTGCAAATTGCAATCATACAGAACTGCTCCTCGGAAAAATCTCGCGATATGTTTCGACTACCTACTTATTAACCAAATATTCAGTTTATGGCAAAAATCTACTTATTCCGCACATTGGCAGTGGCAGCCGCGATGGCAGCCATATCACCCCTCAGCGCTCAGCAATGGAGCGTCGAGCCGGCCGCCGGCAACTTCCCCGGGCCGATCACCGAAGTCAAAGTGACCTTCGAGGAAGGCGTCAGCGACATTCAGTTCTCTGACCGTGCGCTGCTCTATTACAATCCCAGCGAAAAGGCCGACAACACCGGCATCATCTACTTCAACGGCGACGCTTATGTGCAAGAAGTCGACAACTACGGCGTCAGAGTCGACGACAACGTCGTGACATTCTTCGCCAAGTCACAGAACGGAGTTTGGGACGCAAAAGACAAATACGATCTCCGCATCCCGGCCGGCGCGATCACCTACATGTATAAGGGAGTCCGCACAAGCTGCCCCGACATCAATGTGATGTGGTATATCAGCGACTTCCCCAACATCGCTGTCAGTCCCGCGCCGGGCGATGTCGACGACTTGAGTTCGTTCACGATCTCGCTCCCCGACGGATTCTCCGTCGCTTCATCTTATTTCGCGATCCCCGCACAATTCGGTCCGCGAATCTTCCTGGCCGACGCATGGGGTGAGCCTGTCGGCAACAACCTTGCTTTCTATAAGCTTGCCGCCGGCGTATCGGCCACTGATATCAAAGGGGGACAGACAATGGAATTCGAAGGCCCGATCGTCAGAGGCACAGGCGTTCTGAAGTGGGAGCCGGTGCATGGCACGACTTATGTGGTGACTGTGCTCAAGAGCAGCTTCACCATCCTTCAGAACTCATCGGGCAGCACCGAATTCGTACCGAAAACCAACTTCGTCTACCGCTACATGGATCCGAACATCGACCCCGACAACAGCGGCGATATCACCGGAGTTTCGACCCTCGCCGATGACGACAGCTTCACGGTTGTGACTGTGGATGGCCGCGTTGTAGCCGTCGGCGCGACCCAAGAGGAGGTCAGAGCCCTGACGCCCGGCCTCTATATCGTCAACGGCAAGAAGCTGATGGTGCGCCCGTAAAACAGAGCGTCCCGTCAATCTTCACAAGAATAATTCGTCAATATGGTCTGCCCCCTCAACCGGACAGACCATTTATTTTGCGATCACAGTGAGCCCCGGATCGGGACCCCGGCAATGCATCGCCACACATAGTTATTTGCCGACACGCGTTTTTTTTCGTAAATTCGCGGTCATGAATCTGAGAAATCCCTTTTCCTCCAAGATACGCACACCGTTTGACGCCCTGATCACCATGGCGACGATCGCCATACTCCTCATCGCCGAGGGGTGTGCTTCGATCGGCAACCCCTCCGGCGGCCCGCGCGACGAGCGCCCGCCAAGATATGTCAGCGCGACGCCGGCGCCCGGCTCGAAAGACATTCCGGTGGACATCGAGAAAATCAACATCACATTCGACGAACTCGTCAATGTCAAAGACGCATTCTCGAAAGTGATCGTCTCGCCCCCGTCGAAGTCTGTGCCAAGAGTGTCGTCGCTCGGCCGCAGAGTGACAGTGCAGTTCAACGACTCCCTCCTGCCCAACACGACCTACACTATCGACTTTGCCGACGCCATCGAAGACAACAACGAAGGCAACCGGCTCGAAAACTTCTCCTACACATTCTCCACCGGCCCGCAGATCGACTCGCTCCGCATCGCCGGACACGTGCTCTCGGCCCGCGCTCTCGAGCCGATGCAGCTCAAGCTCGTCGGACTCCACCGCCTTCCCGACTCCCTCTACAACGGCACTCCGGCCGACACGATTGTGCCTGCGGAGCATCCCGCCAACTACATGCAATCCGTCAACGCCGCTCTCTTCTCGCAAAGATTCTATCGTGTGGCGCGCACCGACGACCGCGGACGATTCTCAATCGAAGGCCTTCCCGCCGGCAGATATCGCATCTACGCCCTCGACGACGCCAACAGCGACTATCTCTTCACCAACCCCGACGAAGAAGTGGCATTCTCCGATGTCATCATCTCCCCCTATGCCGAGCAGGCTGTCGCCACCGACTCCATCTTCGACCTCCGACTCGAACGGCTCGACACTGTAGTCGAACGCCGCCGCACCCTCTTCTTCCCCAACGACGTCATCCTCCGCTCATTCCCGACAGCTCGCAAACAGCAATACATTCAGAAATACGAACGAGTCGACTCCACCCGCCTCGATCTGATCTTCAACGCCCCTATGGCCGCGATGCCGGAAATGACCATCGTCGGGATGCCCGACATCAAAGGATGGGCTATCGCCGAACACTCCCCCGGCAACGACACAATCTCGCTTTGGCTCAAATCGCCCGCGCTTGTGGCTACCGACACGCTCCGCCTCGCGCTGCGCTATGATGTGCTCGACTCAGTGCTCAACTATACAGCCAAAGCCGACACCCTGCGATTCACAACCGACCGCACCCGACTTCGCGCCGCCGCTGAAAAAGCGCGCAAAGAGCTCGAAAAAAAGCAAAAGAAAGAGGCCGACAAAAAGAAGCATGACTCCGAAGCGCAACAAGACTCCGCGGCCGCGCCCCCGATCGCGCTGCTGAAAGTCGACTTCATCTCGCCCGCCACCCAGGACGTCAACCGCCCCGTCATCATCGAGACCGCCACTCCGCTCGCCTCGCTCGACTCCACTGCGATCCGGCTCGAAATGAAGACCGACACCGTCTGGAATCCCATAGCCCGCCCCCGCCTCATTCCCGACACGCTCAATCCACGCCGCCTTGCGATCGAAGGCCCCTGGGAATACGACACACAATATCGCGTCACGATCGACTCGCTCGCCATGCAAGGGCTCTACGGCCTCCACAACGGCTCGATCAGCCGCGAATTCACCACCAAAGCCGAAAAAGCCTACTGCTCGCTGACCATGCGCCTCTCCGACTGGCCCTCCGGCCTGCCCGCATTCGTCGAGCTCCTCTCCCAGCAAGACGCGCCCCTGGCGATCGTGCCCCTTGAAAACGGCGTAGCCCGCTTCCTCCACATCAACCCCGGGAAATACTATATACGTGTGACCGAAGACCTTAACGCCAACGGCAAATGGGACTCCGGCGATCCCGTCACAGGGTTGCTTCCCGAAATGGCCTACTACTATCCGAAAGCCATCAGCATCAAGCAAAACTGGAATAAAGACGAGACATGGCAGGTGTTTGCCACCCCCATCGACATGATGAAGCCGGAAATCCTGCTCAAAAACAAACCCACGCAGACCAAAGCCAACACCCGCGCCCGCAAGCCGAACGAAGACGACGACGAAGAAGACTTCTGACCCTCGCTATGCGGAAAAAAACCTAATAAACTCAAAAAAAGCGCGATTACACTTTATTTGCTAAAAAATTTGAATTATCTTTGCAAGTTGAAAAGTAGACGCAACTCCGTTGCGCCCGATTTCACCTTGCCGTAGGCCAACGCCGCCCCGGGCATCCACTCCCCCGACGGCGCTTCTCCCCGACGGCCACCTGACATTATAATATTAAAAAACAATAACAATAAAATCTTCAAATGCAGAACAAAGGGTTTATCAGCACCATCGCAGTGCTCCTGATCCTCATCTGCGGCTTCTACATCAGCTTCTCCTTCGTGACATCACACTATGAGAAGCAGGCCCAGGAATTCGCAGCCAAGGCATCAGGCACATCCGACGTCACCAACGACGTCTACAAGCAAAGTCTGAAGCAATTCAACGACTCAATCGACAAAGAGAAAGTCTATCTCGGCTACACCTACAATCAGGTGCGTAAAATGGAAATCGGCCTCGGCCTCGACCTCAAGGGAGGTATGAACGTCGTGCTCGAAATCTCTGTGCCCGACATCCTGCGCCAGTATGCAGCCGGCCCCGCCGCTCTCACTCAGATCAACGACGCCATCGCAAAGGCTCAGAAAGCCGGCGTCAAGGATTCCGACAAGGACTTCGTGCAGAAAGTGGCTTCCTATTTCCAGCCCGGCACTATGGCTTCGCTCTTCGACCGCGAAGGCGAATACCTTGGCAAACTCAAAAGCGGAGCCTCCAACCAGGAAGTGACTGCTGCTCTCCAGCAGACAGTCGAATCGCAGGTTGACGCGGCTTTCAACATCTTCCGCACACGTATCGACCAGTTCGGCGTCGTAGCGCCCAACATCCAGAAGCTTCAGGACAAGACCGGACAGATCCTCCTCGAGCTCCCGGGCGTCAAAGAGCCCGAACGTGTGACCGACCTGCTCAAATCTTCGGCCAACCTCGAATTCTTCGAAGTCTACAACTATAACGAGATCCTTCCCGAGCTCGCCGCTTTCGCTGAAGCATACGCCGCTCAAGACTCCATCAACAAGGTCAATGTCATCGAGCTCCTCGGCGGCCGCCAGCGCGACGGAAGCCCCGTCATCGGCATGGTGGCTCCCGCCAACCAGGCTCTCGTCGACTCTATCTTCGCGTCGCCCCTCGCAAAGCAGAAGCTCCCCAGCGACTTCTCCGCCGTGTGGGAAGTGAAGCCCATCGAGATCCCCGTGCTCGACGCACAGGGCAATCCCATCAAGAAAAACGATAAGGAATATCGCACAACCCCCTACTATCAGCTCATCGCCCTCAAGGGCGACGCCGCACTCGAAGGCGATGTCGTGACTTCCGCAACTTCCGAATACGACAACATGCGCGGCAACACCGTCAACATGCGAATGAACGACAAGGGCGCACGCGAATGGGCTACACTCACTCGCAACAACATCAACCGCCCGATCGCAATCGTGCTCGACAACCGCGTATACTCCTATCCCAACGTCAACAACGAGATCACCGGCGGCAGCTCCGAGATCACCGGCAACTTCACTCCCGAAGAGGCCAACGACCTTGCCAACGTGCTTAAGTCGGGTAAAATGTCGGCTCAGGTCAAAGTTGTCAGCAACAACGTGATCGGCCCGTCGCTCGGCGCCGAAGCAATCCAGCAGGGCTTTGTATCGTTCATCGTGGCTCTCGTGCTTCTGATGATCTTCATGATCTGCATCTATGGCGTTGTGCCCGGCCTTGTAGCCAACATCGGCCTTATCCTCAACCTCTTCTTCACTCTCGGCATTCTGGCTTCGCTCCAGGCTGTGCTGACTCTCTCGGGTATCGCCGGTATCGTGCTCGCTCTGGGTATGGCCGTCGACGCCAATGTGCTTATCTTCGAGCGCACCAAAGAGGAGCTCGCCCTCGGCAAGAAGCTTCGCCAGGCAATCTCCGAAGGCTATTCCAACGCCTTCTCCGCTATCTTCGACTCCAACCTCACTTCGGTCATCACCGGCGTGATCCTTCTCATCTTCGGCTCGGGTCCGATCAAGGGCTTCGCCACCACTCTGATCATCGGCCTCGTCTGCTCATTCTTCACTGCAGTCTTCCTGACTCGCATCGCATTCGACCTGATCACTAAAAACGGCCGTTGCGCAGGCATGACCTTCAGCACCGCGCTGAGCCGCAACTTCCTCGCCGGCACCAAGATCAACTTCCTCGGCCAGTCGAAGAAAGTGGCTGCCGTGTGGGTAGCTCTCATCGTTGTGTCGATCGCTTCGCTCGCAATCCGCGGCATGAACCAGGGCATCGACTTCTCCGGCGGCCGCAACTATGTGGTGCAGCTCGCCAAGGATGTCAATCCCAAGGATGTCGAAGAGCGTCTGCGCGACGTATTCCAGAACGCCGCCAACGACAAGACTGTCTCTGTCAACGTCATCACTATCGACCAGCCCTCGAAGGTGCGTATCTCCACAAGCTATAAGATCGCCGACGAATCCGAAGGCGTAGAAAACGAGATCACCGACCTCCTCTACTCCAACCTTCAGAACGAGCTGACCGGCGCCGACGGCAAAGTGCTCTCGAAAGAGGCGTTCACTGTGGCCGACGAAAACAACGGCATCATCTCGATCCAGAAAGTGGGCCCGAGCGTGGCCGACGACATGCGCGCCGACGCTTGCTGGGCTGTGGGCATCGCAGTGGTCTGCATGTTCCTCTACATCCTTCTGCGCTTCCGCAACATCGCCTTCTCTGTAGGCGCTGTCGCAGCCGTCGCCCTGACCGCGTTCCTGATCATCGGCTTCTACTCCGTATGCTGGGGCTTCTTCCCCTTCTCGATGGAAATCGACCAGAGCTTCATCGCCGCTATCCTGACCATCATCGGCTATCAGATCAATGACACGGTGGTTGTATTCGACCGTGTGCGCGAAATGATGAAGGTCTATCCGAAGGAAGACCGCTTCACAACGATCAACCGCTCGCTCAACACCACGCTGACGCGTACGTTCATGACGTCGTTCTCGACTCTGCTCGTGCTCCTCTGCATCTTCTTCCTCGGCGGCGACACGATCCGTTCGTTCACATTCGCAATGATCTTCGGCGTCATCGCCGGCACATTCTGCTCGCTCTACTGCGCCGCTCCGATCGCCTACTCGATCCTGAAGCGCGGCGCCAAGAAGCAGGCTGCCGCCGAAGCGGGCAAACCCGCCCTCAACGGCAACCGTCGCTTCAACTGATCCTGCGCCGGATTGATCCCGGATTAGAATCAAAAATTCGACTATCATAGAAAGCGCCTCCCGCGGGAGGCGCTTTTTTTATCCCCGCCATCCTTTTTAATCCCTTTTTATGCCGACAACCCAAGGAAATATGACAACTATTTGCTAACTTTGCCAATTAAATGACGACTTTGGCCTCACATATCGACCGCCGCCTCGCGGGATGGATTCTGCCCTTCGCTTTGACCGTAGGGTTGCTTTGGTATCTATTCCGCAAGGTCGACTTCCCGGAGATGATCGATATCATCCGCAAGGGATGCGATTATTGGTGGATTCTCGCCGCCATGGCCATCAGTATCCTCTCGCATATGGTGCGTGCGGCCCGCTGGCGTCTTCAGCTCCGTTCGCTCGGCATCAATCCCCCCTACATGGCCCTTTGCTGTTCGATCTTCGGATGCTACGCGCTCAATCTGATATTCCCCCGGCTCGGCGAGCTCTGGCGATGCACCTACATCTCGCGCCGCCAGAAAGCCCCGTTCACGACTGTGCTCGGATCGATGGTCTCCGACCGCCTCGCCGACACGGCCGCCGTCGCGACCCTGCTCTTGCTGACGTTTCTTGTTGCCAATTCCGCCATCAACGCCTTCCTGACCAAATACCCCGTCGGGCGCGACCTCGTCGACCTCGCCGCATCCCCTTGGCTCTGGATCGGCATCGCAGCCGCCTGCGCCCTCGCATGGGGAGCGCTCCGCATCTGGCGCGACACGAAATTCGTCGAGCGTCTGCGCCAATGGGGACACCAGCTCTGGGAGGGTTTCGCCTCAGTCGGACGCATGAAGGGGAAGGGATGGTTTGTAGTGCTGACGTTCCTGCTATGGGGATGCTATTTTGTGCAGCTCTATGTGGCGTTCTTCGCATTCCCGTTCACCCGCGCGTTGTGTGGCGAGCCGCGACTCGGATTCGGACTCGAACCCTGCCTCGTGGCATTCGTGCTCAGCTCGATCGGCATGGCTGTGCCGAGCAACGGCGGACTCGGCCCATGGAATATCGCCGTCATGTTCGGCCTCGCCATCTACGGCATCAGCGACACCGAAGGCACCGCCTTCTCGATGCTTCAATGGAGCGGACAGACGGTCATGCTCATAATTCTCGGCATCTTCACGATGTTCTATATCTCCGGGATCGGACGCCGGCACGCCGACCTGACGCCGGCCGACACAAAGGTCGATCCGACGGTCGACACAACGGCCGACAAATAACCCCGGCCACCCCGCCCCAGCCCAACCTTTTTACCATCAACTCAGACTCAATCATCACCCGATGCTTAACAAGGATACTGAAGAAGAAGACTACTTCAATACCCCTCATCAGCCCGAGGCTCCGAAGCGTCCGAAGACGCCCGAGCCGAAACCTGACGACCCGAAATACTACGACAATGAAGACGAATGGGAGCATCTGCGTCCCGCCTCAAGGTCGTGGAAGTTCTGGGGCGCGCTGGTTGTCATAGGGATTCTCCTCGGCCTGGCATATGCCGTGTGGCTGCGATGGTTCTCTCCATATGAGGAGGGGATCGTGCAGTATGGCTATGTCGAGAAAATCACGCGACGCGGCGACATTTTCAAGACCTTCGAGGGGGTCGTCATCCCCTATAAGGCGATCAACGACACCATCGAGCCATATCCGGGCGACCTGGTCGTCTCGGCTTGCAACGATCATGTCGCGGCCCAGCTTCTGAAGCTGATGCTCGGCAATCTCCCTGCAAGAATCGAGCTTGAACGTTATCACGCGACTCTCCCATGGCGGGGCGAGAGCACATGGATCGTCACTCGCGTCGACACAGCCGACGTCAGCAAGATCTATCCCGCTCCCGACCGTCATCCGCTGATTCCGGGGAGCGACGCCGCCGATGCGGAGCCGCCCCGGTGACGGCGCCCGCAGGCCCGCGAGCATAAAATCGAAATTCACAAGCCATGACTCTCAGACTTCAAAATATCATGTCGCTCTTCTCGCGCCTGCGTCGCTGCCGGCGCGGGGGGCCGGCGTTCGCTGTCGTGATCGCCGTCATGATCGCCGTCATGGCAACGGCGGCCACCGCCGCCGCATCCCTGCGACCCGAAGGGACGGCCGAAAAGCTTGGCTATCGTCAGGGCGACAGCATTGCCTATATTCCGGCTCGCGTCAGGCAGATACCGGATTTCTGCTTCGCCGGGTGCGAAGGGTTGCGCCGCGTAGTGTTTGAAGAGGGTTCGCAGTGTGCGGTCATCTCCGACTATGCGTTCGCCTATTGTGAAGATCTCGAAGAAATCGAAGTGCCCCCCACGCTTGCCGGAATCAAGGAGGGGGCGTTCAGGGGCTGCCGGAGCCTGCGCACCCTGCAGCTCCCCGACCGCATACAGATCATCCCGAAATCGGCCTTCGCCGATTGCCGCAGTCTGGATCTCGAACGCCTGCCGGCTTCGCTCCGCGAGATCGGGGCGCTGGCGTTTGTCGACTGCGCTTCGCTGACTCTCGATTCAATACCGCGCGGAGTGTCGAAGATCGGCAACAACGCCTTTGCCCGATGCTTTGCGCTTTCCGACATAGTGCTGCCGGCGCGTTGCGAAGAGGTAGGGTCGTATGCCTTCGCCGACTGCATTAATCTTCGGCGCCTCGTGCTTCCGGCCCGCTGCCGGATGCTTGGCGAGTTGATCGTCAGCGGATGCCGGAGTCTGCGGCTGATCGAGTCGCCGGCCTTGGTGCCCCCGTCGGTGGAATGCGCATCCTCGCTCTTCGAGCCCGACGACGACGCGTCGTGGCGCGACTGCCGGGTGATAGTTCCCCGGGGGAGGGTCGATTCCTATCGACGATCCCCTTTCTGGGAACAATTTGAAAATATCACGGATTGACGCCAAGCGTTTAAACGTGTTAAATTCAAACACTCTCTAACACTTCGCGACCCATCCGGACAGCCCGGAAAACCGTTATATATAAGTTATACTTTGGAAATGATGGAAGTTCAAATCAAAGATCTCTCTGAACTGACCCGCGCGGCCGACACACTGATCGACTCGCTGGGGAATCACACGGTAGTTGTGTTCGACGCCGAAATGGGCGCCGGAAAGACCACCCTTATCGCTGAAATCTGCCGCCGCCTAGGGGTAGAGGATGAAGCTTCGTCGCCGACATTCGCCATTGTCAACGAATATCGTTCGGCCGATTCCGGCGCGTTGATCTATCATTTCGACTGCTATCGCATCGAAGATAGCCGCGAAGCTGAAGACATGGGCATCGAAGACTACTTCTATTCCGGCGCGCTCTGCCTTGTGGAATGGCCCGACAGAGTGGAGGAATTCCTTCCCGACGACGCGCTGAGAGTAGGCATCACGGTCAATCCCGACGGCAGCCGCACGCTGCGCTTCGACGCATCCGACAGCGAATAATCGCCCCCGCGACGGCCTCTCTAAATCATGAATAAAAATCAAACAATATAAAGAAATGGGAAAAGTTTTGATTATCGGCGCCGGCGGCGTCGGCAGCGTTGTCGCTGCAAAGTGTGCCCAGAATCCGGAGGTTTTCTCCGAGATCGTGCTCGCATCGAGAAGACGCGAAAAGTGTGACGCCATCGCCAAGAAACTCGGCGTCGACAATATCACCACCGATCAGGTCGATGCCGACAGCGTAGAGCAGCTTGTAGAGCTCTTCAATCGCCATCGTCCCGACATCTGCATCAACGTGGCTCTCCCCTATCAGGATCTGACGATCATGGAAGCCTGCCTGCAGTGTGGCGTCAACTATCTCGACACAGCCAACTATGAGCCCAAGGATGAGGCGCATTTCGAATATTCATGGCAGTGGGCCTATCGCGAGCGCTTCGAGAAGGCCGGCCTGACCGCGATCCTCGGCTGCGGATTCGACCCGGGCGTGTCGGCCGTGTTCACCGCCTATGCGGCCAAGCATCATTTCTCCAAAATGGAGTATCTCGACATCGTCGACTGCAACGCCGGCAACCACGGCAAGGCATTCGCCACCAACTTCAACCCCGAGATCAACATCCGCGAAATTACCCAAAAGGGTAAATACTGGCAGGACGGCGAATGGGTGGAGACCGAAAACCTCGAGATCCATCAGCCCCTCAACTATCCCAACATCGGCGAGCGAGAGTCGTATCTCCTCTATCACGAAGAGCTGGAGTCGCTCGTGCTGAACTTCCCGACCATCAAGCGCGCCCGCTTCTGGATGACCTTCGGCCAGGAATATCTGACTCATCTCCGTGTGATCCAGGACATCGGCATGGCCCGCATCGATCCGATCATGTATGAGGGCAAGGAGATCATCCCGATCCAGTTCCTGAAGGCTGTGCTGCCCGATCCCGGCTCGCTCGGAGAGAACTACACCGGCGAGACCTCGATCGGATGCCGCATCTCCGGCCTCGACAAAGAGGGCAAGCCTTCGACTTATTACATCTACAACAACTGCTCCCACCAGGACGCCTACAAAGAGACAGGCGCGCAGGCTGTCAGCTACACCACCGGCGTCCCCGCAATGGTCGGCGCTTATATGTTCCTGACAGGCAAGTGGGTGATGCCCGGCGTGCACAACGTCGAGGAGTTCGATCCCGATCCCTTCCTCGAGAAGCTTTCGAAGTCGGGTCTCCCCTGGCATGTCATCGTCGACGGCGATCTTGAATTCAACGACTGATTTTTACCGGGGCCGGGCATCGCGCCTGATACTGCAGGCAGACTGCCCGGCCCATCTTATTTATTTAACCTTATGACTATGAAACGATTATTTCCGGGCCTTTTCATGCTGGGGGCCGGAGTGGCCGGAGCGGCCTCGATTCTCGCGCCCAACATTGTCACGCGGATGCCTGACAATACGATTCAAGTGGCGACACACAACGGCGACATCGTGCGCGTCACTCCGATGAACGCCGACATTTTCCGCGTCACAGTGCTTCCGAAAGACTCTGCGGCAGCCCTCTATTTCCCGTCGCAGTCGGCTGTCATGGAGCCTGCGCCGACCGATGTGCGCCATTTCATATGGCACGACCGTGTCGACATCATGACTGAGAACATCAAGGTCGTGGTCGACCGCGCGACCGGTCGCGTGCGCTTTTACGACACCGAGGGCAACGAACTGCTCTCCGAGCTCGATGGCGTCGACAACAATTCGCCTGTGCACAACGTGACCTTCTCGGGTCATGGCGTCGGAAATCTCTACGGCGCCGGCGAGCGCGGCCACAGTCTGCGCCTCAACGGCGACAGCCTTTCGATGTACAACCGCCAGAACTACGGCTACACCAAGGGGGATCCGCGCATCTCGCAGATGGGCATCTCTGTGCCTTATTTCGCCTCCGACCGTGGCTTCGGCGTCCTCTTCGACGATTATGACGCGGCTGCCCTTCGCCTCGGCAACGACACGATAAGCTATACATCCCCG
Organism: uncultured Porphyromonadaceae bacterium; assembly: GCA_947175695.1. Taxonomy (GTDB): domain Bacteria; phylum Bacteroidota; class Bacteroidia; order Bacteroidales; family Muribaculaceae; genus Lepagella. The sequence goes on along the minus strand of CAMWNT010000005.1, from coordinate 30,332 downwards.
ACTCCGCGCGCCCTTTCGTATTATTTCATCGGCGGCGGCAAGGAGAAGAATCTGGCCGGCGTGGCTTCGAATTATTCGCGCCTGACGGGCACTCAGCCCCTTCCCCCGCTTTGGTCGCTCGGCTATATCACTTCGAAATATGGCTATCGCACCCAGGCGGAGACTCTCGGCGTCATCGATTCGCTGAAGACTCGCGGATATCCCGTCGACGGTATCATCCTCGACCTTTACTGGTATGGCCAAGAGAGCGACATGGGTCGCCTCGAATGGAATCCGGAGCAATGGCCCGACCATCGCGCGATGCTCGATTCGCTGAAGCGCGAGGGAGTCAGTATGGTGGTCATCTCACAGCCCTATATCAATAAAAACGGCGCCATCGACAACTATAATCTCCTTTCGGAGCAGGGCATGCTCGTCAAGGATGCCGAAGGGAATACCCACGACGTGACGACATGGGTGGGCGACGCCGGCATGTTTGACGTTTCCAATCCCGCAACTCGCGAATGGCTCCGCAACCGACTGATGGATCTGACGGCCGACGGCCTGGCAGGCTGGTGGGGCGACCTCGGCGAGCCGGAGGTGCATCCGCTGACAATGGTGCATTCCAACGGCCAGACCGCATCGCAATACCACAACGTCTATGGCAATGAATGGTCGCGATTGATCTACGACGGTCTGCGCGAGAGCTATCCCGACATGCGTCCGCTGCTGATGATGCGCGGCGGCACAGCCGGCCTGCAGCGTTATGCCGTGGCTCCCTGGACCACCGACGTGTCGCGCTCCTGGGGAGGCTTCGGTCCGCAGGTCAATCTGATGCTCAATTCCGGCCTTTCGGGTCTTGGCTATATGAGTTCGGACATCGGTGGCTTCGCCGTCGATCAAAATCATCCGGTAGATCCGGAGCTTTACGTCAGATGGCTTGAGATGGGCACTTTCACGCCCGTGCTCCGGACCCACGCCACAGTCAAGCCCGAACCGTATCACTATCCCGAGCATGAGAAGATCAACAAGAAGTATATCCGTATGCGCTATGAGTGGCTCCCCTACAACTATACCCTCGCCGCACTCAACGCGATCGAGGGCTTGCCCCTGGCTCTGCCGATCAACTTCGACGGCGAGAATCCGGGCGAGGAGTTCGCGAATGTGCAGGATGAGTATATGTGGGGCAAGAATGTGCTGATCGCCCCGGTGATGACTCAGGGCGCGCGCTCGCGCAAGGTGCTCTTCCCGAAGGGCGAGTGGATCTCGTGGTGGAATCCGGCGCAGAAGTATGCCGGCGGTCGCTCCTATGATGTCAAAGCACCGCTCGACGTGCTCCCGATCTTCGTCAAGGCCGGCTCGTTCATTCCTCAGTACACTCGTCCGATCGAGAACACATCGGAGTATGATCCGACATTCCTCACAGTGCGCTATTATCCTTCGGCCGAGAAGACTTCCTATCGTCTTTTCGACGACGACCGCAAGTCGCCCGAGTCGATCGCGAAGGAGGAGTATGCATGGCTTGAATTCACCGGTGAAAAGGCCGATGGCAAGATCAATATCGGTCTCTCCACGACCGGTGGCTATGTCGGCATGCCCGAAGGTCGCATGATTGATCTCAACGTAGTCGGCGTCGCAGCACCGAAGAAGATTGTATGGAACGGCATCACCCTTCAGCGCGCACTCTCGCGCAAGGCGATCCGCCAATACGGCTACATCTACGACGCGGCCACCCGCACCGCCACCATCGTCTTCCCCTACGACCACAGCCGCACCGACATCACCATCAAATAATCCCCTCCCGCTAACGCTAATAACATCGGCTACACCCCCCGCGAGTTGTAGCCGATGTCATTTTATCATGCCTGTTGCAACGCTATTGCCGCGTCTACCTCAAAGGGGCAATCCGTCCCCTTTATCGAACGATTCAGAGACGAAGTCGGTTAACGGGAGGAGGGGCTTTACCGAGAGGCGACGCTTAACTGGGAGGAGGGGCTTAACTGGGAGGAGGGGCGCCCTCGCCCCTCGGTTACGACGACGTTCGCATAGACTAACGGTGACGACTACTGTCTCAGGGAGAATCGCCTGCTTCGGGTTGGTCGCAGCAACCGAGGGGCGAGGGCGCCCCTCCTCCCAGTTAAGCCCCTCTTCCCAGTTAAAGCTGCGCACGGTTGGATTTCGCGCGAAGGGGCGACGGGCGTGGGAGGGTATGTCGGGCGGGATGACGGGCGGTATCAGTCGGCGAGGATTAGTTCGGCTGCGTATTCGGGGGCGTTGTGGGTGCCGAGCTTGCGTGTCATCATCCGATAGCCGTTGAGCTGCCAGTCGCGCTTCGGCGAGGGCTGGAGCAGCGGCGAAAGCTCCCGGCAGATGTGGGGCACAGTGCAGCGATTCACGAGCAACTCCGGCACAACGGCATTCCCTACGATCAGATTCGGCAACGAGACATACTTCACCTTAAGCAGCTTCTCCATTATCTTATACGACCACTTCTTGCCGTTGGCACGATAGCATACGACCTGAGGAGTGCCCACCAGCGCGGTCTCGAGTGTGGCTGTGCCCGATGTGACGAGCGCGGCGCGCGAATACTTCACCAGCGTCGGTGTCGCACCGAAAGCCACCTTCAGTCCCGGATCGCGAGCCACCTCCCGATAGAACTTCTCCGGAATCGACGGAGCCGCCGCCACAACATATTGAAAATCGGGATAACGCTTCGCCGCCTCGATCATCAGCGGCAGATTATTGCGAATCTCACCACGGCGCGAGCCGGGCACAAGCGCGATAATCGGTCGGTCGTCGTCGATCCCCTGGCGCTCCTTGAAATGGCGCAGCGGCGAGATGTGACCCATCGCATAAGCGATCTCCTCGACCGACGGATTGCCTACGTAGACACACCGGTCGTAGCCTCGCTTGCGATAAAAATCAGGCTCAAACGGCAGGATCGAATACATGCGGTCGACATACTTCTTCACCGTCTTGATCCGCCATTCCTTCCAGGCCCACAACTTCGGCGAGATATAATAATCGACCCTTATCCCCAGTCGCGACGCGAATTTCGCAAGCCGAAGATTGAACCCCGGAAAATCGACAAGGATCAATACGTCAGGCCGAAAACGACGGATCATATCCTTCGCAAGCCGAAGATTGCGAAAGATCTTTCCGAGATTGCGGATCACCTCCGAAAACCCCATAACATTCAAATTCGAATAATGAAGCTCCGGATCGCGTCCGGCCTTCACCGCCATCAGGTCGCCTCCAATGAAGCGGATCTCACACCCCTCATCCTGCTTCCGCAACGATTCGATCAATCGCGACGCGTGCAGATCCCCCGAAGCCTCTCCGGCCACAAGAAATATCTTCATGTTTCTTAGAAACGGTTTAATTCAGCTCCCGTCGCGACTGAAAAATATTAACGCTTTTACGGCGTTAATATTTAGAGTGTGTTTGAATTCAACACGATTGAAGAAATCCGACATACGCTCGGACTCTACCGAGCGACCCGGACTCCGATGCGCTCTCGCTCACCCCTCAAGAGTGTGAGCGATGCGGGAGATAGTCGTAAATCGTTCAAATTTAACACTTCTATTTCTGATTTCCAACTTCGCGACCAATAAAATGAGATTTCTCCTTTATATATTGCTGGCTATGGCCGCCGCCTGGGGTTTTTCATCGTGTATTTCCGACGATGTCACTTCATCCCCCTCCGCACGACTGGAATTTTCAACCGACACTGTATCGTTTGACACGATCTTTACCGATGTCGGCAGCACGACGGCCCGACTGAGAGTGTTCAACCGCAATAAAAAAGGGGTCGTCATCTCCTCTATACGGCTCCGCAATCCCGACTCCCCCTTCTCGCTTAACGTCGACGGCGTCAGCGGCGACCAATTCTCCAACGTCGAGATCCGCGGCGGCGACTCGATCTTCATATTCATCGAATGCTATCTCCCCGAGAGTCAGGCCGACCGCCCCTATGAAGTGACCGACGAACTCATCTTCGCCCTCAACGGCAACGAACAGACCGTCACCATCGAAGCCTTCGGCCAGAACGTCACCCGCCTCAACGGCGTCACATTCGACTCCGACATGACGCTGACCGCCGACCGGCCATACGTCGTGTTCGATTCGCTGACCGTCGCCCCGGGCGCGACACTGCGCATCGAGCCCGGTGCACGCATCCTATTCCACGACAATGCGAAGCTGACCGTAGAGGGCACAATCGACGCGCGCGGTCTCCCCGGCAAAATGATCCAGCTGCGCGGCGACCGACTCGACAATGTGCTCCCCGATGTCGGCTACGACATCCTCGCCGGCCAATGGCACGGCGTGCGCATCGCCGCCGGATCATTCGACAATCACCTCGAATATGTCGACATGCGATCCACTGTCAGCGGACTGACCATCGACTCCACCGCCAATACCGACCGACAGAAACTGACCCTCGTCAACTCCTGGCTCCACAACTCGCAAGGCACTGTCATCGACTCGCGCTACGCCAAGGTCGACGCCTACGGCTGCGTCTTTTCCGAGGCGGCCGACGCTGTGGTCAGTCTGACCGGAGGCTCCCACCTCTTCTCGCAATGCACGATCGCCAACTACTATCTTTTCAGCGTCGTCAGCCGGCCCCTCCTCTCGCTCTATCATCTTCTGCCCGACGACGCCTACGACAACCCGCTGCCGCTGATGCACGCCGACTTCAACAACTGCATCATCTACGGACTCGCATCCGACATCAACTGCGGCGATCTGACCGGCGCCGACGTATTCCTCCGCTACACCCTGCTGAAATCCGAAGGCTCCGACGACGACAACTTCATCCACTGCCTATGGGGCGAAGATCCGCTATTCGAGACCATCCGCGAAGACTATTACTTCAACTATGAGCTCAAAGAGGGGAGCCCCGCGATCGATGCCGGCGATCCGGCTCTGACCGCCGAGCCCACGCTCTACGACATGAACGACGTCTATCGGCTCTCGGCCGGCAGGCCGACCCTCGGCGCCTACGCCCGCTAAGAGAGTGTTTACTTTTAACACGATTAAAAAATATGGCCGTTAAATTCACGATATGGACCGAAGCGATGCTTCCCGCGAAAGAGATGCTCCTCCCCTCGCCGGGAAAAATCGGCATACTGCGTCAGCTTCCTCCCCCCGAGATCATAGGGCTCGACGAGACGGAGTCAACCCACATTAGGCTCAAGACTCCCGAAAATGCCGACATTCCCGAATATCGGATGATAGCCGCACGGCGGCAGACCGCAGGTCGCGGACAGCGCGGCAACAGCTGGGAATCCGAACCCGAGAAGAATCTGACATTCAGTCTTGTCGTGCGCCCCACCGACCTCCGGCCCACGCAGCAATTCTGCATCTCCGAAGCCACGGCCCTCGCCGTCGTCACGACGCTCCGCGCCTACGGGCTCGAAGCGACGGTCAAATGGCCCAACGACATCTATGTGGCCGACAGCAAGATCTGCGGCATCCTCATCGACCACTCGATCGACTCGCAACGCATACTGCGCACTGTCATTTCCGCCGGCATCAACGCCAATCAGCTCCGGTTTGTCAGCGACGCGCCCAATCCGACGAGCATCGCCATGCTGACCGGGCAGAGCGTCGATCTCGAACGCCTCGCCCGCACCTTCATGTGGACCCTGCGCGAATACATGCCGCTGACCTCGACCGCGCGGGGCCGGAGTCTGCTCCACGATGCCTTCCGCGCGCGCCTCTATCGCGGCGACGGTCGCGCATGGCCCTTCCGCGACGCCGCTACGGGCGTCGTTTTCAACGGCATCATCGACGACGTCATGCCCGACGGACGCCTGCTGCTCCGCCGCGACATCGACCCCGAAGAGAGCGCCCCCCACTCCTACCTCTTCAAAGAAGTCGCCTTCATCATCTGAAAATTCTCTTTGAATGAATGAAAGTTAAATTTAAACCGTTTCTAAATTTGCGCATATCATAATCTTTTAGTAATTTTGCGTTGGTTTGGACGGGTTGGCTCAAGCTCCGCAATCAGCTTAGCATTTTTTAACTAACCCTACCGATCTTCAGGCACAAATTAATTGTTATATAGGTAGAAAATCCTCGGCCTTGCCCGAGCTTACAGCTCCCCAAACGCCGGATTGAAACGAATAATAACCCATTAATATACTATAAAAACAATCAGTTAACTATGGCAGAACTGGATCTGTCCCAGTATGGGATCAAAGATGTGAAGAAAATCATTCACAACCCCTCCTACGACGAACTTTTCAAAGACGAGACCAACCCCGCGCTCGAAGGCTATGAAAAAGGTGTTGTCACCGACCTCGGCGCAGTCAACGTAATGACCGGCGTATTCACCGGCCGCTCGCCCAAAGACAAATATCTCGTAAAAGACGAAGTCACTGAAGATACTGTATGGTGGACTTCCGACGAATATAAAAACGACAACAAGCCCATCTCCACAAAGGTATGGGACGAACTCCGCGAAAAAGCAGTCAAGGAACTTTCCGACAAGACTCTTTACGTTGTCGACCTCTTCTGCGGCGCCAACCCCGCAACTCGCCTCGCAGTGCGCTTCATCATGGAAGTGGCATGGCAGGCTCACTTCGTGACCAACATGTTCATCCGTCCCTCTGAAGAGGAGCTCAAAGACTTCAAGCCCGACTTCGTTGTGTTCAACGCTTCGAAGGCTAAGGTTGAGAACTACAAAGAGCTCGGCCTCCACTCCGAGACTGTTGTCGCATTCAACATCAAGGAGCGTCAGCAGGTGATCCTCAACACTTGGTATGGCGGCGAAATGAAGAAGGGCATGTTCTCGATGATGAACTACTTCAACCCCCTTCGCGGCATCGCATCGATGCACTGCTCGGCCAACACCAACATGGACGAGACTTCGACAGCGATCTTCTTCGGCCTCTCCGGCACAGGCAAGACCACTCTTTCGACCGACCCGAAGCGCAAACTCATCGGCGACGACGAGCACGGCTGGGACGACGAGGGCGTCTTCAACTATGAGGGCGGCTGCTACGCGAAGGTGATCAACCTCTCGAAGGAAAACGAGCCCGACATCTACGGCGCCATCAAGCGCGACGCTCTCCTCGAGAACGTCACTGTAGCTGCCGACGGCACTCCCGACTTCGCCGACAAGAGCGTCACTGAGAACACTCGTGTGTCGTATCCCATCTACCACATCGAGAACATCGTGAAGCCCGTCAGCAAAGGCCCCGCTGCAAAGCAGGTGATCTTCCTTTCGGCCGACGCTTTCGGCGTGCTGCCCCCCGTTGCAATCCTCAACGACGAGCAGGCTCAGTACTACTTCCTCTCCGGCTTCACAGCTAAGCTCGCCGGCACAGAGCGCGGCATCACAGAGCCCACTCCGACATTCTCCGCTTGCTTCGGCCAGGCATTCCTTTCGCTCCACCCGACCAAGTATGCTGAAGAACTCGTCAAGAAGATGAAGGCCAACGGCGCCAAGGCTTACCTCGTCAACACCGGCTGGAACGGCACCGGCAAGCGTATCTCCATCCCCGACACTCGCGGCATCATCGACGACATCCTCAACGGCGACATCGAAAAGGCTCCCACAAAGGTGCTCCCCTACTTCGATTTCGTTATCCCGACCGAGCTCCCCGGCGTTAACCCCGCCATCCTCGATCCCCGCGACACCTACGCAGATCCGAAGGAATGGGACGAAAAGGCTCAGAAGCTCGCCGCTATGTTCATCGAGAACTTCAAGAAATTCGAAACCAACGCAACAGGCAAGGCTCTCGCAGCAGCCGGCCCGAAGCTCTGATTCAACCCGCTTGAATCGCGTCCGGACCCCGATCAACATCGGCCGGACATGAGCCAAACCAAATAATTGTCAGAGACACTCCGGATTCATTTTCCGGCGTGTCTCTGCTATTTTTATACAATTCACCAAATTTATCTCATTTTTTTGGGGTTAATTCATTTTTTTTTAGTACTTTCGCTTTGAATTGGAAAATACGCCCTTTTTCCCGTTCGTCATTTCCACGGCGTCGCCGACCGCTCGCCCCCCGCGGGGCCGCGATTCCCGAGTCGCCGCCGAACCATATCTGACCATCAATAACTTATTTTATCTTTGAGGATCAAAAAAAATAATTACTTAACGAAATGAAAAAACTTCTACTTCTCCTGACGGTTGCAACAACCGCACTTTCCGGCTTCGCCGCCGACCTGAATGATTTCAGCAACTATTTCAAAGTATCCTACAAGGGGCAAGAAATCACCAACGGCCAGGAAGTTTATGTGACCGATTTCGAAGATCTGTCAGACGTCTACGGCGAGGGATGCGGCAACTTCTCGGCCGACCTCAAAGTTGAAAACAAACTCAACACGACATCATATATCTACGGACTCCTCAACTACGGCACTCCCACTTATCAGGAAGCAAATGCCGATCCCTATTTCTGGGGCGCCGCACAGATCTGCTATGCCAGCGCTTTCTCCAACGACGTTGATCCGTCGGGCAACTGCCTCCTCCCGAAGGGTCTTGAGGTCGGAGTCGGCACTCTCCCCGTGCCGCAGGCAGGAGTCGGCTCCTTTGAATGGCAAATGCACCTGACCGGATGCGACGGAACATCCCAATCGCGCTACGTGCTGACGCTCCGCGCCATGAGCTCCGATGCCGACGACGCCTCCCCCCTCTCGACCGATCTGGTATGCTACATCAACTACTCGAAAGAGGGCAACGCTGTCGATGAAATCACATTCGACAACGACGCCGAAGGAGTATACTACGACCTCCAGGGCCGCCGCGTCGAGAATCCCTCAGCCGGACTCTACATCTTCTCGCAGGGTGGAAAAACTGTCAAGAAAGTGATCCGCTAATCCTCATCCAGCCACATCCATCCTAATCATATACCTAAACCATGGAAAAAATTGATAACCTCGATCGAAAGATCCTAAACATTATCATGCGCAACGCCCGCATTCCCTCGAAAGACATCGCTGAAGAATGCGGAGTGAGCCGCGCCGCCATCCATCAGAGAATCGCACGATTGATGGAACTCGGAGTTATCACAGGTTCGGGCTATAAGGTCGATCTCCATAAGCTTGGCCTCAACACCTGCACCTATGTCGGCGTCCGACTCGAGCGCGGATCCATGTATCGTGAAGTGGTCCATGAATTCGAAAAAATTCCCGAAGTTGTGGAATGCCATTACACGACAGGTCCGTATTCAATGCTGATCAAGGTGATCGCAGCCGACACCCAGGATCTCATGGAGCTTCTCAACAATAAGATCCAGAATATCCCGGGAGTCATTGAGACTGAGACCCTGATCTCGCTCGAACAAAGTATCTTCCGCGAGATTCAGATCAAGATGGTGCCCGGAAAGAAGGGCCGCCACAACTTCTGATTCCACGCTGACTCTTTTGATTAATTAGCCCGCCGACATCGCTTGCAAGTTCGGCGGGTTATTAATTGTCAATTGCTAAACATTTTCCGGATATGACAGTGAAAAAAAATACTCTCTTCGCATGCCTCGCGGCAGTGCTGCTCGCGCTGGTCGCGCTGCTTTTCTTTGCCCCCGACGATCTGAAGGGGAATGTGCTGCAGCAACACGATATTCTCCAGGGCCTGGCCAATGGCCATGAGACTCAGCAATATGCGGAGTCGACAGGCGACTCGCCCCGCTGGACCAACGCCCTTTTCAGCGGTATGCCGACGTTTCAGATTTCGCCGTCGTATCCGGCCAACAGCCTGATGGACTGGATTTTCAAGGTCTACACCCTCTGGCTTCCCTCGCCTGCGAATCTGCTTTTCGCGATGATGGCGGGATTCTTCATCATGGCTTTGTGTATGAAGTTCAGATGGCCTGTGGCTCTCTTCGCCGCGCTCGCCTGGGGCTTCTCCACTTATTTCATAATCATCATCGGCGCGGGCCATATCTGGAAATTTCTCACTCTGGCCTATATTCCGCCGACGATCGGCGGACTGGCGCTGATCTTCCGACGCAAATATCTGGCAGGCACCGCCCTGACGGCCCTTTTCGCGTCGCTTCAGCTGCAGAGCAACCATCCGCAGATGACCTACTACTTCCTTTTCCCGATCCTCTTCATGGTGATCGCCCGCGGGGTGAGCGCATGGCGCGAGCATGAAATGAAGCAGTGGGGAATCGGACTGCTCTGCTCCGCTGCCGCCGCTCTGCTCGCCTTGGGAGCGAATTCGGCGAGCCTCTACAACAGCTACGAATATTCCAAAGAGACAATCCGCGGACGCGCCACCGACCTGGTCGACCCGACCCAACCGCAAGCCAACAGCGGCGCCGACCATGATTATATCACAGCCTGGAGCTATGGCATCGACGAAACCTGGACACTGCTGATCCCCAACGTCAAAGGGGGCGCCACGATCAAGCCTGTAGGCGGTCAGAACGCAGTGCTCCCCGTCAGCGACGTCCAACCGGCGGCGCTGACCTATCTCTCGCCCGAAGAGCTGCAGTTTCTGGGCCAGTTTCCGCAGTATTTCGGTGATCAACCGATGACCAACGGCCCTGTCTATGTCGGCGCGATCGTGCTGCTGCTCGCCATATTGGCGATGTTTGTGGTCGACGGCCGCTATCAGTCGCCGATGAAATGGGCGCTCTTCGCCGCCATCATCCTCTCCGTCTGCCTCTCCTGGGGCCACAACTTCGCCCCACTGACCGACTTCTTCATCGACCACTTCCCGGCCTACAACAAATTCCGCACCCCCTCGAGCATTCTGGTGGTGCTTGAGTTCTGCGTGCCCCTCCTGGCTGCGATGTGTATCGCGAAGATGATATCCACTCCCGACTTCCTCGCGCGCTATAAATGGACATTCTACGGAGTGTTCGGACTCGGAGCCGCCGTATGCCTCATAGGCTGGATCGCCCCGACAATATTCGGCGAGCCTTATTCCGCCACCGAGCTCTCGCAGCTCCGCCAGATGGGAATACTCCACGAGCCCGCCTATGCCAATATCTTCGCGGCGCTCCGCGAGTCGCGACTCTCGCTTGTCAGCGGCGACTGCGCCCGCTCGCTGATGTATATCGTGGTCGGATTCGGAGTGATCTTCCTCTATCTGAAAGGTGCTTTCAAGAATCCCACCCTCTTTGCCTGCGCGCTGACCGCTATAATGCTGATCGACCTTTTCTGCATCAACAAGCGATACGTCAACACCGAGAACTTCGTCGAGCCCCTTCCGGCCACTGAATCGTTTGCCGAATCCGACGCCGACCGCCGCATTCTTGCCGACACGTCGTATTATCGCGTCATCGACCTTCAGGACTTCGGAGGCGCCCGCTCTTCATATTTCCATAAGACAGTAGGGGGCTATCATGCCGCCAAACTGACGCGCTACAACGACCTCATCACCCGCATGATCGATCCGGCGCGCCAGGCCCTCATGCAGCAGGCACAGATCAACTATCAGCGTCTCGCCGCCGACACGACCGGCATCATAGATCCGGATTCGGCACGACTCTTCACATCCGACGTGCCGGTGCTGGATATGCTCAACACGAAGTATTTCCTCTTCGGCGATATCGTCGAGACCAACCCCAACGCCTATGGCAACGCATGGCTCGTTGACAAAGTCGGATATGTCGACAACGCCAACGACGAAATGCAGCGTCTCGCCGCGATCAATCCCCGCCATGAGGCAGTCGCCGACAAAGCATTTGCCGACATCCTCGGTCAAGGCACGGCCGTCGCACCGGGCGACACCATCGCTCTGACCTCCTACGCACCCGACCGCCTGACCTATCGCGTGCATTCATCGAAAGGGAATGTGGCAGTATTCTCAGAAGTCTACTTCCCATGGGGCTGGAAGGCCACGGCCGACGGCAAAGAGCTTCCGATCGCCCGGGTCGACTATACGCTGCGTGCAGTCCGCCTCCCGGCCGGCGATTATGAGCTGGTGATGCAGTTTGATCCGAAGTCGGTCGATGTGACCAACACGATCGGCGTGGTGTCGGTGGTTATCGTCTATCTGCTGTGTGCCGCCGCCGTAGTAGTGTGGGCACTTCGTCGCCGTCGTCGCGAAGAGAATGCGAAATGATGGCGATGCTGAGCCGCTTGCGAAGTGTCTGCGATCGCTGGCGTCATAGCCGCGGATTCGGGGTGCATTCACCCTTCGCGTTCCGCCTCGTGACAGAGGCGATCCGTCCGCCGCGCCGCTATGCCTATTACGCCGAGCTGGAGCCGGGAATGACTCCTCTCGAGCGCACCGGCTATCGCATCGGGATCTTCCTGCGCAATGCCGGATATCCCGTGATCCTTCGCGTCAATCCGGCGACGACCCCTGCCGGTCGCGACCGGCGCGCCACTCAGCTGCTCGGCTGGATTGAGGCCCCCGACAAACCCTTGCTACTGCTATCGCCCCGGACTGACGAGCTTGCGCTCGTCGGCCGCACTCTCGCCGCGACCGGCCACGGACTGCTGCTTGAATCACCGCGCTTTCTGCTCGCTGTGCCACGCCCCGAAATGGCTCATCAGCATTATACGATTCTCTGACTATGTTTTCGACACTCCTTCGCGACTATGGGCTCTATATGAGTCTGCAACGGGGCATGGCCGCCAATACGGTGGAGTCATACACCCGCGACATCCGGCATCTGGCCGAGTTTATCGCAAGCGATCCGGAGGCTCGCGATCTTACCGACGTCAGCGAAATCACGCCCGAGTTGCTCCATGCGTTTATGGCTTCGCTCCATGATCTGGGTCTGCAATTGTCGTCGCAGGCGCGGATGGTGGCCGCTCTGCGTTCGTTTTTCAAATATCTTCGCTCGGAATCGATCATCACCACCGATCCCACGTCGCTGCTCGAAAGTCCGGCCCGTAGTCGCAAACTTCCGGATGTGCTGACTGTCGAAGAGATCGACGCGATGATCGCGGCTATCCCCGACGACAGCGCCGAAGCCACGCGCAACCGCGCGATCGTCGAGATGCTCTACGGCAGCGGACTGCGTGTATCGGAGCTCTGCGAGCTACGCATATCACGCTTCTCGGCCCGCGATGCTGTGGCGGCCATCGAAGGTAAGGGATCAAAACAGAGGATTGTGCCGCTCTCGCCCGGTGCGATAGAATATGTCGAAGCCTATCTCGCCGAACGCGCGACAAAAAAAATACGCCCCGGCGAAGAAGACATACTATTCCTCAACTCCCGTGGCTCACGATTATCCCGCGTGATGATATTCTTGATAATCAAGCGACTCGCCGAATTGGCCGGCATCGAAAAGAACGTTTCGCCCCACACTCTGCGCCATAGTTTCGCCACTCATCTTCTCGAAGGGGGCGCCAACCTTCGCGCCATCCAGCAGATGCTCGGCCATGAGTCGATCGCCACAACCGAGATCTACCTCCACCTCGACACATCGCAGCTCCGCACGCAACTGCTTCTCCACCATCCACTCTATCGCCGCGAACCCGACAATAATCAGTAACTCTATTAGTCAAGATTAAAACTGCCGACTCGGACGGAATTTATGATATTTGCCGTGTAATCAAATTTTTGAAATATATGGCAATTGTGAAATTCAAGTCGATGGAGTCGGTGGTTTCGTTTAGGCTACCGTCAGATATGCCGCCGGCACTCTGCGCCGATGGCGAGGTGGATTCGTTTTATGGACTGGCATGGCTCGGAGGCGTCGATCCGGGAGACTCACCGGGAAGCGACCCGGGATCGTCGAGCGGCTCAACCTCAGGCGGCTCGTCGTCAACCGGCAACTCAGGCGCCTCGCCGACAGTCATGCGACTGTCGACAGTCGCGACGGGGCGACTGCTCCCTTACGGATCGCGGTTATTGGCCGTGCATTCTCCGGCCGCGCTACATGGCGAACGGCGCTATCTGCTTTTGACGGCGGCCGACGCGTTGGCGATAGCCGGCGAATCGGAGGGGCTGACGTATCTCCCGGGCGTTGTGTCGCGACTATTGGGAGATGTGAAGCAGGCGGTCGTATGGCGCGATTTTATCTTTGTGGTCGGCACGCTGTCGACGGCGTGGGTGATATTTGATTCCTCGACATTGACCTATTCGCTTATGGCGGCCGCACCGACGGCACCGACAGTGGAGTTCTCACTCTCGGAGGCCCATTTCCCCGGTTATAATTCGATGGCCGGTGAATGGCCCGGAGTCGAATTGGCTGTCGCGATGCCCACGGGGGTGGATGTCGACAAGGATGCGATCGACGGCTGGCTGTCGGGCACGGATGCGAAAGGGGTTCGCGCCGACGTCAGAAGTGTGGTTTATGCGGCTGTGGGGAAAGCCTTGAGCGAATATATAGCCAAGGCGCGCGCCGAGGGGTATATACTGACACCATGCCGGGCGGTGGCGAGCTATGGCGGCCGATTGCCGACAGCGGCAGTGACGCTCGATCCCGGTTATCAGCCACCGTTTGCGCTCTTGGACTCATGGAGCTATAGCGATGCGACACTTCATATGAAGGTCTACTTCTCGCTCCTTCCCCATCGTGTGAGCGCGACATTCTCGATTCCGCAGTCGATGCGGGTCATGGCGCGACGCCTGGAGCGAGTGGAGTTTGCGTTGGGCGCGGAGCGTGATTGGAGGCCGGCGGGCATCAATAGCACGGCGGCCGAATCACTGACAAGCTACACAGATCCAACGACATCCCAACGGCGCGGGATGGCGTTCCGCTTCCCTGCTTTGTCGCGTGAGAAGCTGCTTGCCGAGGTGGCCGATGAGCGCTCGGGGTATCGCGTTGTCGGGAGTGTCGCTACGGCGGGCGCTACGGGGGGCGTCGTCAGTTTGCGCACACAGCGCAGCGAGGATCCGGCGTATATTCCCGATTATCGTGATTTCACTACCGTCACTCCTTCGGGAGCCGCGTCTGTAGATCAGGGGATTGTCGTATGGGGAGGGTCGGCACGGATCGTATCTACCGACGGGTCGGCGAGTGAGGTGTCGCTGCGCAACAGGTATGTGGCGACGGATCCGTCAATCGGTTTTTTGTGGCGACATTCGGCGGAGGTGGCCGATGGCGAAATCGTCGGCATCGCCCAAAGCTCGGGAGCGCGTGCGAGCGGCGCTACGGGGCGTCATCCCCTTCATATGGTGGCAACTGACGGGGTGCGGCTGCTCAACACCGACGGCGCGGGGGGCTATCTGGATTCGCGGTTGCTAAGTCGCGCCGGCGCAATGGCTCGGGGGGGCGTGGCTGTGGATTCGGATCGCGTTTGGTTTGTCGGTCGGGAGGGGATTTGGTCGGTCGATTCGGCATCGAAGCTGGAGCTTCACGACGGCTTGTTTGACATCACGCAATGGAGCGGGATCCACGCGCTTCGAGGATGCGAGTCGCTGCTGTTGCGACGCGACGGCGCGACGGCCATCTATGATTTGCGGCAATTGCGGATGTTTGAGTTTGCCGACATGTCGCTACGCGCGATCGCGGAGCATGAGGGGGAGCTTTTCACGGTGGCGTCCGACGGGCGGTTGCTGACGGTAGTGGCGACGAGGCGTCTGGCATCGGATCTGAGCGACACCGAGTCGGGTGGCGACGAGACTGATGCGGAAGGGGGCGACGGCCGTCGGCAGGCACCGGTCAGTCGACCGATGGTCAGGACGCGTGCCTTGAAATTCGGGTCGCCCTACACGCGCAAAAGCGTAGTCGACATTCTCCCGCTCGCCGACGATGCGCTCGTATCGCTCGAAGGTTCGGACGATCTGGAGATATGGCATACGCTGGTGTCGGGCGCACGCGGGGCGGTGCGTTCGCTCCACACACCCTCCTTCCGCTACCACCGGCTGACGATGATGGCCGACGACCCCGACACCCTCCGCCAAGTCAGAATCAAAACCAAAACAATCACCCCCCGAACCTCCTGACGTTTTTCGAAAAATAATGGCTTCATCATACCACATATTAAAAATATTAATACTATCTTTGTAGACCTCAAGGCTAACACTTGTAAGAAATAGTGAAAATTTAACCTGTTTCTTACAAGTGCTGATGCTGACTAAGGCCTATCATATAAGTAGTGTTTTTTACATCATACTGTGGAACTTCCTTATAGCCGCAAGACGAATTAGCCTCATGTCAGCCTCTAAGGAAGTTCGTTTGTCAAATAATAATGATACATAACTATAATCTTGGATTCATCTCCAACGAGGATATTTACGAGCATGTCAAGTTGACAGTAGAGTCCTATCGGCGTGAAATTACCTTATTACAATTCAACTACAATATTGTTGACCCTATCAAACTCACCTTTGACTCTAAAGTATATGGGAAGTCTATTCGGCAAGCTATTGAGGATGAATGTTTCCGTCAAATTGACAAGAGCAATGCCAATCGCATAGGATACTTCCATCAGAATCTTTTTCGTTACGCTGGTAATGGGTGGGTAGTTCCTTCACAAGGCTTTGATGTAGAGAATGACGAGCGTCATATTTATGTTGAGTTAAAGAACAAGCATAATACTATGAACGCAGCATCTTCTCAAAAAACGTATATGAAGATGCAAGCTAAGTTGCTTGATGATGATCAAGCAACTTGCTATCTCGTTGAAGCTATTTCAAGTAGATCAAAGGATGATACCTGGCGCATCACCTTAGACAAAAAGCCTCGCTCTCATAATCGCATACGTCGTATGTCGATGGATAAGTTCTACGAACTCGTTTTTGGCGATTCTAAAGCTTTCTACAAGCTTTGTATGGCTCTTCCTCAGATAATTGAGGATGTCGTAAGTGAAAACGAGGCTCTCGCACTTAAAAATACAGTCTACGAAGAACTTACCAAAGAACATTCAGACCTTTTAACGGCGCTTTATCTTTTAGCGTTCTCTACATATGAAGGGTTTGAACAATGCGTCACCAAATAATATGAATGGTAAAATAATATCAGTCAATAACTTTGCCGATCTCCTTGGAGTTTCGAGAGCCACTGTGGATTTATGGATTCGCAACGGTAAATTCCCTGTTCATACCCACGCGGATGGTAAACGATATTTTTACCTTGAAGATGTAAAGGAAGTACCGGAAGTATCTGCGATGTTATCAACTAAATGGCATGAAGAATTTAACGTAACCTCTTCATATCATTACACTTCTGCTGAACTTTTTGCAGGTGGCGGCGGGTTGGCACTCGGTATGGAAAAAGCCGGTTTCCATCATGCATTCCTTAATGAATTTGACCATAGCGCTTGCGACACTCTTCGATTCAATCGGCCAGATTGGAATGTTATCGAAGGAGATATACACGACATCGACTTTACCCCCTTTAGAGATAAAATAGATTTTTTATCCGGAGGCTTCCCTTGTCAGGCTTTTTCATATGCAGGCAAACGGCTCGGCTTTGAAGAAACACGGGGTACTTTATTTTTTGAGCTGGCTCGAGCGGTTAAAGAAATTAAGCCTAAGGTATTTATGGGCGAGAATGTTCGTGGATTATTTGAACACGATAACGGGCGAACATTACAGACCATCAAAGACGTCATTGCCGAATTAGGTTATACACTTATTGAGCCACGTGTTCTGCGTGCAATACAATATGATGTACCTCAAAAGAGAGAGCGCCTTATTCTGATCGCAATTCGAAATGATATCGCACCTCTCGTAGAGTTCAAGTGGCCTGATGTTTGCACATCGGTGAGAACTCTCCGGGATGCTTTCTTCGCCGGTGAACTATTTGATAATGATGTTCCCGCATCACAAGGGCAAAAATACCCGGATTCTAAATTTAAAGTGATGCAACTTGTTCCAGAAGGAGGAGATTGGAGAGATTTACCTGACAATGTCGCTCGCGAATATATGAAGGGCAGTTATAACCTTGGAGGTGGGAAAACCGGAATGGCTCGTCGCCTTGCTATGGACGAACCAAGCCTTACCCTTACTTGTGCACCCGCTCAAAAGCAAACAGAGCGCTGCCACCCAATCGAAACTAGGCCACTAACAGTCAGGGAGTATGCACGTATTCAGACATTTCCGGATGATTGGCAATTCTGTGGTACTTTAACTGCCCAATATAAACAAATTGGCAATGCCGTTCCTGTTAATTTGGCATGGGCTATCGGACGTTCGCTTATTAGACTTTTCAATGATATGGCAGACTTAGGTCTGATCATTGACAACAGCGATGTGAAATCCACTCATCACTACACCAAACATCATGGTATTTTTGAAGGGATGATCTGTGATAAAAAGGCAACATACTTATCTTCTTCTCACAAGTAGTTCTAGAGTATGTTTAGTTTTAACTTTCATTCACTCAAAGAGGATTTTTCGAGGGATTTTCGTTCGGATTCGAGGGAGCAATTGCAAATTGTGACCGATGAATTCGGACGAAAAGCACCGAAAAAGACCTTTGAGTGGATGAAAAGATTCTCTACTATGAAGTTGTTTCCTTTAATCGTGTTAAAACTAAACATACTCTAAATGCCAACGATGCAACGCTTAATCTCCTGAAGAGCAAATTTATTATTGCATAAATCATCGAATTTAGTTATTTTTGCAGTTGCTACCGTTTCCGGCGCCGCGGAATATGCGCCGCCGGCGGCGGAACGGCTTCCTATTATCGCAAACAATGTCGGATTGATCGGCGATGCCGATCACGCAACGCCTCAGCCGAGCGGCCGACAACCCATACTTAATATTCATGAGCAAGAAATTCAATCGCACGCTTATCACATCCGCTCTCCCTTATGCCAACGGCCCGGTGCATATCGGTCATCTGGCCGGTGTCTACGTACCGGCCGACATCTATGCCCGCTATCTGAGAATGAAGGGTGAGGATGTGCTCTTCATCGGCGGCAGCGACGAGCATGGTGTACCCATCACCATCAAAGCCAAGGCCGAAGGTGTTACGCCCCAGGATATTGTCGACCGCTATCACAACATCATCAAGAATTCATTCGCCGACCTCGGCATCAGCTTCGACGTCTACGGCCGCACCACCTCCGAGACCCATCGCCGCACGGCATCCGACTTCTTCCGCCGTCTCTACGACAAGGGTGAGTTCATCGAGAAAACTTCCGAGCAGCTCTACGATCAGGAAGCCGGACAATTCCTCGCCGACCGCTATGTGACCGGCACATGCCCCCACTGCGGCAACGAGCGCGCCTACGGCGACCAATGCGAGGCCTGCGGCACATCGCTCAACGCCACCGACCTCATCAACCCGCGCTCGGCAATCACCGGCAATGTGCCCGTGCTCAAAGAGACTTCCCACTGGTATCTCCCCCTCGACAAATGGGAAGACCGTCTGCGCCACTGGATCCTCGACGAACACAAAGAATGGCGTCCCAACGTCTATGGCCAGTGCAAGTCATGGCTCGATCTCGGATTGCAGCCCCGCGCCGTCAGCCGCGACCTCAACTGGGGCATCCCCGTGCCTGTGGAAGGCGCCGAGGGGAAGGTGCTCTACGTCTGGTTTGACGCCCCCATCGGATATATCTCCAACACGATCGACTGCGTCGGCGACGACTGGGAGAAATGGTGGAAGCAGCAAGACACCCGCATGATCCACTTCATCGGCAAAGACAACATCGTCTTCCACTGCATCGTCTTCCCTGCAATGCTGATGGCCGACGGCACCTACAACCTCCCCGACAACGTACCCTCCAACGAATTCCTCAACCTCGAAGACGACAAAATCTCAACATCGCGCAACTGGGCCGTATGGCTTCATGAATACCTTCAGGATCTCCCCGGCCGCCAGGACGAGCTGCGCTATGTGCTGACAGCCAACGCCCCCGAGACCAAAGACAACAACTTCACATGGCGCGACTATCAGACCCGCGTCAACTCCGAGCTTGTCGCTATCTTCGGCAACTTCGTCAATCGCGCCGTCGTGTTGATCAACAAATACTACGAAGGGGTTCTCCCCGAGCGCGGACCGCTGACCGCGGCCGACGAGGAGATGATGGCCGAGACACGCCGCTCGGTTGAGGCACTTTCGGAATGTCTCGACAATTTCAAATTCCGCGACGGCCTCAAAGAGGCTATGAACATCGCCCGCATCGGCAATAAGTATCTGGCCGACTGCGAACCCTGGAAGCTGATCAAGACCGATCCCGAACGCGTGAAGACCATCATGAACCTCGCCGCACAGCTTTGCGCCAATCTGGCTGTAGTGTTCGAGCCCTTCACGCCCTTCTCCTCCGCGCGCCTCGCCGAGGCTCTCGGCATGGAAAACCTCAAATGGGACATGGCCGGAGATTTCGATCTGCTCCCCGCCGGACGCAAGATCGCGCAGGCTCCCCTGCTCTTCGAGAAGGTGGAGGATGATGTGGTCGACGCGCAGGTCAACAAACTGCTTGCCACCAAAGAGGCCAACCGACTCGCCGCATGGCAGCCCGAGCCGCTCAAGGCGAATGTAGAATACGACGACTTCGCGAAGATGGATATCCGCGTAGGCAAGGTCGTGGAGTGCGCCAAAGTGCCGAAATCGAAGAAGCTCCTCGAGTTCAAGATCGACGACGGCATGGGTGGCCGCACAATTCTGAGCGGCATCGCCGCTTATTACGAGCCGGAAGACCTTGTAGGCAAAGAAGTCTGCTTCATCGCCAACTTCCCGCCCCGCAAGATGATGGGCCGCGAATCTATGGGCATGATCCTCTCGGCTGTCAACGCCGACGGCTCGCTGACCGTCATCGGCCCGCAGGGCGAAGTCAAGCCCGGCTCGACAGTCGGCTAAATACCCCGCTCCTAAAACCTAAAAATGATGTGCAAAATTTTGCGCATCATTTTTTTTCGGCTGACCCCCACCACTAACAGCCGAAAAATGAGCAAACTCTTTTGTCGCAGCCATGTGCATCCGGATTTGCGAAAATCAAAATTTATTTGTAATTTTGAAGGCGTGGAAGCACCGTTCCGGTCGTTGTATGTACTCATATAGCACGTCGGGAATGAGTGTTTTCCCCATTATATAATAGGAGCGTATTTACTTGACGCACTATTCTGACATTCTGAAATCTGGTAAATTTCTCATAGGGTCAGAATTGCGACAACAGTAGATGCCCTCAGTGAATATGTATATCATCGCCGGTGGCGGGTGAGTCAATCATCCGTAGCCGGTAGGTTTCACATATTCTGCGTGAGGCTTCTAAGTGTTGTCCGTTCTACCCTAACGGGCATACCAGAGCCTCAGAATGCAGAACGGACAGACAGTAGATGTCCTCGCGCTTTCTTTTTTTACAGACCTTTAGGGCGGTATATCCGAGGACTATGCCGCTGTATCACAAATAACAACAATAACATTATGCTACGCAAACGACTGACCCTTGCCGTGGTCGGGTTATGTGCGGTATGGTTGAATGCATCTCCATTCACGGTAGACGGCCTGAATTATGAGACGCATAAAGGCGCACCATACACCACATTCAACACGGTAGCCCTAACGGGTGCTACATCCAGATCAATTGAATCGCTGACGGTTCCCGCCACTGTCACATACAACGGAGTTGAATATTACGTTGATTACATCCATCCTGATGCCTTCGACAACTATTCCAACCTTCGCTCCGTGCGTTTCGAAGATTCCCCACACATAATCCAGTCCATCGGCCGACTTCAAGAACCGGTTTGGCTTTGGCCGACATCTCCATTTCAGAATTGTCCCATTGAGGAGTATTATATCGGTCGAGATATAATATACAAAAGCAACGAAATGGACCAGTTAGTGCTGGAGTCGACAGCTGAAAGTGTTTCAATCACTTTCGCCGGAGAGATAACATATCTTTCCTCATTACCATTTTATTATATATACACCAACACTACATCGCAGATTCTGCCGCGTCTCACTTCCCTCTCCATCGGAGGCACGATAAGTGAAATTAAGTCGGGCACCTTCGCCGATGCAATAAACCTCAAAAACCTCACCATCCTCCCCGGCAATGCCATCGATCTCCGCACCGAGATGTTTGCCGAAGGTCAGGTATTCGACCACGTAACCCTTGAAGGGTCGCAGTATGGTTCGCTTAGCAATATTGCATATACGGGTGTGACTCTTAGTGGTGCATACCTTACAGTCCCTATGGGGATGTTTTACGGGAATAAGTTTATTACAAATGTTATTCTATCCGAAGGTGTCGCGAAAATCGGCAATTCAGCATTTATGGGATGTGATAATCTCACATCCATAACATTCCCGTCTACCCTCGAAGAAATTGACAGCTACGCCTTTAATGGCTGCAAGCAATTGCAGAACGTCACTTTCAACGAAGGGTTGAAGAAAATCGGGGTAGAGAGTTTCCAGGCCTGCGAGGGGTTTGACCGCCTCGTGATACCCGGTTCGGTAGAGGAAATATCAGACAAGGCATTCTTTGGCGCATGGAATGTAAATGAGATACTGATCGAACATGCAGCCGATGGCTCGGCACTTAAAATGGGCACCTCGGCACTTGGTGTGCACGAAGTCGAAACCCTGACACTCAACCGGGTTGTAGAATATGACATAAATTCTACATTTGTTTATCTGAATGATATGACCCCGAAGCATCTGATATTCGGCGAAGGGTGGGAAACTATCCCTCATAGCATAAGGAAAAATGATAAATATCTGCAGTCTGTCACCCTCCCGTCGACAGTACGCAGGATAGGCCGATACGCATTTATGGGATGTGACAATCTTACATCAATCAATTTCCCCTCTACACTTGAAGAAATTGACGACTACGCCTTTAATGGCTGTACGCAATTGCAGAACGTCACCTTCAGCGAAGGGTTGAAGAAAATCGGGGTAGAGAGTTTCCAGGCCTGCGAGGGATTTGACCGCCTTGTGATACCCGGTTCGGTAGAGGAAATATCAAGCAAGGCATTCTTCGGCGCATGGAATGTAAACGAGATACTGATCGAACCGGCAGCCGATGGCTCGGTGCTCAAAATGGGAAATTCGGCACTTGGTGTGCATGAAGTCGAAACCCTTACGCTCAACCGAGTTGTAGAATGCATATTGGGCTGGAATTCTGTAGTTTATCTGAATGATATGACCTCGAAGCATCTGGTATTCGGCGAAGGATGGGAAACTATCCCGGGGCAAATAAGGGAAAATGATAAATATCTGCAGTCTGTCACCCTCCCGTCGACAGTACGTAAAATCGGCAATGCCGCATTTAGGGGATGTGACAGTCTCACATCAATCAATTTCCCCCCTACACTTGAAGAAATTGACGACTACGCCTTTAATGGCTGTACGCAATTGCAGAACGTCACCTTCAGCGAAGGGTTGAAGAAAATCGGGGTAGAGAGTTTCCAGGCCTGCGAGGGATTTGACCGCCTTGTGATACCCGGTTCGGTAGAGGAAATATCAAGCAAGGCATTCTTCGGCGCATGGAATGTAAATGAGATACTGATTGAACCTGCAGCCGATGGCTCGGTACTTAAAATGGGAGACTCGGCCCTTGGTGTGCACGAGGTTGAAACCATGACACTCAACCGGGTTGTGTCTCAATTCGATGCATTTGGGCCATATTATGCGAAGCATCTGAACGATTGTAACCCGAAGCATCTGGTATTCGGTGAAGGATGGAAAACTATCCCGGAAACAATGATGGCTCGACACGATTCTTTGATGTCTGTTACGCTTCCTGCTTCGCTTACCCGTATCAATATTCTGGCTTTTTCCGAATGTCCGCAGCTGGAGGCGGTCACTGTTCAGGCCTCCCTGCCGCCGGAATGCGGTGCAGAGAACGTTTTCGCCTCACAGATTTTCCCAGTAGCTACTCTATATGTTCCCAACGGTAGCCGCAATCTCTATGAGGAGGCTTTCGTATGGCGGAATTTCAGCAATATCTCAGTCATCGGCAATCCGGTGGTAAGTGTGAATTTTAATGCTGAGGGAGGCACGGTCGTTATCAATGGCACCACTGACGATACCATTGAAGTGACGCAGGGCGACAAGGTAGAAGTAGTCATCTCACCTGAAGAAGGATACAAACTTGCATCGCTTACCATCAATGGAAAAGATGCAATTGAGCTACTCACTGACGGGATACTCATAATTGACAGCGTTG
The DNA here is from genome assembly GCA_947175695.1 of uncultured Porphyromonadaceae bacterium. GTDB lineage: Bacteria > Bacteroidota > Bacteroidia > Bacteroidales > Muribaculaceae > Lepagella. The sequence goes on along the minus strand of CAMWNT010000005.1, from coordinate 6,422 downwards.
ATGATTCGATGAATATTGAGGTGATGTTCGGTCTGTCAAGCGGCGTAGGTGAACTGACCCAAGAGGCTTGTGCAATATCTTCGCGTCCCGGCGTGATAGCCATCGGCGGTATGATAAAAGGAGCTGCATGGCAGCTCTACGACATCGCCGGCACTCTTATATATTCCGGCAATGACGCCGAGGTAGCCGTAGCACCGGGCATCTACGTAGTGCGCATCGCAGGTAGAAGCCACCGCGTGATGGTGCGCTGAGGCAGCATCCCTTTCCGGCCACACCCGGAAACCGAACAGAAATATCAGCATTTTGCACAAATCGTAATACAAGTCGCGGTGCCGCTATCCGGATAACCCACCCGGAAGCCGCACCGCGACTTCCCTGCATCCTCAATTACATGTGTACCGCACTCCCCGTATACCGGCAAAACGCAGATGCGGAGATATGGAACACACATCGCGGCATCGGCAGGCAAACTCTTTTGTACAGTGGCTGGTAGCCACCAATTCAAAATAATTTATTATCTTTGCGTTTGTTATGAAGCCGGTAAAGCAACAACCTATATTGCCTGATAATGACGCAGGGTTTGAGAACCTTGTAGATCGAATCGTGTCTTTGGTTTCTGAAACCAAGACTAAGATTTTGCGCCAGATAGACGATACTCTTGTAGTAACCAACTGGCATATTGGGGAATATATCGTAGAGTTTGAGCAAGACGGTAATGCCAGAGCTGCATATGGGGAAGGGCTGCTACGCAGTTTATCCAAACGATTGACACTTCAGCTTGGCAAAGGATATAGCCGCTCTAATCTACAAAATATGAGACGGTTATATCTATACTATCCAAAATGCCAGACAGTGTCTGGCATTTTGAACCGGTCGCATTGGTGTTAGCTGTTAGGGCAAAGGATACAGTCTATCCAATCTCCACAATATTAGGCGATTGTATCCATACTATCCAAAATTCCAGACAGTGTCTGGAATTTTGAGTCGGTCGCATTGGTGTGAGCAGTTGGAGTTGTATCTTCCCAACCGAGAAGAACTACGGCGCATGGTGCAATCAATTATTGATGCAGAATAAGCTCGTGCGATCCGGTTAAATCGCCTAAAGCCTAAAACCTAAAAATGATGTGCAAAATTTTGCGCATCATTTTTTTTTCGCTAATTTTGTGGCGCATTAGGTTTTCAAGCCGCGACGCCTTGCGCGAATCGCGACGCGAACCAAGAGGGAACGCAGTGTGAATCTGCGACATTACCCGATGCTGTGATTCCTTGACAACTCAGTGTCGAAGAAGCCGTCAAGCCGCTTCTGAAAGCCACTGGCCGGAGACCGGATGTTATGCTGACTCCATCTCCACACGGGCCGGGAAGGTGACACTCGAGAATAAGGATAAGTCAGAAGACCTGCCTGATGCGAATATTAACCACGTCTGCGGGTCTACGGACGATTATCTTGTCAGCATTATGAGGATATTGACGCCCTCACGGCTGCTTCGACGCAGCTCAAGCGCCCTTCCACTTCTCATTTTAGCATTACCGACATTCTATGCCGGCGCCGCCAACACGACGACGCCCGACAGCGTCGCGCCCGATCGCGTCGACACGCTGCAGGAGGTCGTGGTCAATGCCGATATGCCCCTCGCCACCCGACAGACTCTTTCAGGCAAGGAATTGCAGGCGCTATCCACAACCAGTGTGGCCGACGCACTGAAATACTTCGCCGGAGTGCAGATCAAGGATTACGGCGGCCTGGGCGGCCTTAAGACAGTCAATGTGCGCTCGATGGGCGCTCAGCATGTCGGCATATATATCGACGGCGTCAGACTGACCAACGCACAGAACGGCACCATCGACCTCGGTAAATTCTCCCTCTCCTCGATGGAGAGCGTCGAGCTTTACAACGCCAACCGACTCGAACGATGCCAGGCGCCATCGGAGTTTGCAAGCGGTGCGACGGTCTATTTCCGCACCCGCCGCCCTACCCGCGACTCGCTCTCGGCCCAATTCAAAGCCGCCTCCTTCTCCACATTCTCCGGAAAACTCAATCTCCAGACCTCCCGGCGCGGCTGGCAGGCCATGTTAGACGCCGAGGCCCTCCATACAAAAGGTGACTACCCATTCCGCTATCATTCTGAATATGAAGACACTGTCGGACGTCGCACCAACAACGACATCCGATACTACCGCGTCGAGGGCGCGCTGTTCAAAAACGGATTCTCCTCTCATATCTACTACTATTACTCCGAACGCGGTTGCCCGGGGGGAATCGTCAGACGTCTCTCCGACAAATACACCAACGTCGGACGCGAATGGGACTCCGACTTCTTTGTGCAGACCTCCTGGCGGCAAACCTTAGGGATGCACTCAATCCTCGCAAATCTGAAATACACCAACGAATATCTCAGATACTGCACCGACTATCCCGAAAACCAAAACACCGCCAAGGTCGACAACCATTATCATCAGAACGACATCTACTCCTCGCTCAGCTATGCCTGCGCGCCGACCGACTGGCTATCGGTCAACGCCGGCTACGACTTTCGCGCCTCATGGCTCTCGGCCGATCTGAAATACTTCTCCGCTGTGCGCCGCCACGACCAAAAGGCTGTCATCGCAGCCGACCTGCGCCGTTGGGGATTCCGGCTGGCCGGATCGATGCTTTATCAGTATTACAAGGATTTCACACAGATGCACACAGGAGCGGCCAAGCCGCTCAAGCGCTTCACACCCTCCGTCACATTGGGATATGAAGGTCGCGGATTCAGAGTCCACGCATGGTATAAGAAGATATTCCGCGCCCCGACTCTCAACGACCTCTACTATACCCAGGCCGGCAACCGCAATCTGAAGCCCGAATACACAACCCAATGGGATATCGGCGGCGAATACACATTCGCCCAAGGGCAATGGAACGCATCGGCCCAACTCGACCTTTATCTCAACAAAATCAAAAACCGTATCGTCTGCCTCCCGATCAAAGGCACCTACACCTGGAGCATGATGAACTACGGCTATACATTCTGTCGCGGACTGAACGCCAATCTCAACGGCCGGGTCAACCTCGCCGACTGGAATCTCGCTCTGATCACATCATTCACGCTCCAGCGCGACCTCGACCGCACCGACCCCGAATCCGACCTCTACAACCGGCCGATCTGCTATTCGCCGACATTCTCCTGCGGCATTACGGCGATCGCCGCATGGCGCACGCTCTCGCTGAGTGTGTCGAATCTCTATGTCGGCAAGCGGATGTGGTCGTATGCCGATCCTGAGGATATGCTCAAGCCTTATTCGAATGTCGACGTCAAGGTGGATTATTCACTGCAATTCAAGAAGAAGTATACGGCGGGCGTCACTCTGGAAGTGCTCGATCTTTTCGATGTGCAGTATGAGCATGTACCGCGCTATCCGATGCCGGGACGCACACTGCGCCTGTCACTGACTTTCAGCATCTGATTCTTTTCCGACTGATCTTCACGCCTTTGAACACCAAATCCATTGCATAAATCCAAACTCAACACTATAAGCTTATGAAAAAATTTACATGCCTGCGGGTGATTCTCGCCATGTCGGCCATGGCGTCTGTACTTTCAGGCCGGGCAGTCGAGGAGAAACTGATCATCCTCGACGAAGGGATGTGGCAGGCCGACAACGGCCGAGTGTCATATATCGAAGATGGCTCCGTGGTCAGCAACAGTTGGTTTCGCGATGTCAACGGCTATAAGCTCGGCGACACCCCCAACGACATAATTCAAATCAACGACAATTTGATCGCCATTTCCGTCAATTGGTCGAATATCATCCAGTTCATCACTCCCGAAGGGAAGGCCGTGGCGGCCACGGAGAATGTGCCCAACAACCGCCGCCTTGCGTCCGACGGGCGTTACGTCTATGTATCGTCTTACGGCCATGAATGCGAGACTGTCAACGGTACGGTGAAATTCACCAAAGGATACGTAGCCAAAATCGACATCAACGATTTCCGCGTCGTGGCCACTTGCGAAGTAGGCTACGAGCCGGAGGGTATCGCCCTCTACGACGGCCATCTCTTTATCGCCAACACCGGCGGCTACGCATTTCAGGAAGATCATGAATATGAGCGCACCGTCGACATCATCGACGCCGCCACGATGCGAAAAGTCAACAGCATCGACACAGGAGTGATCAACCTCTACGGCACAATGTCGCAGAGTGGACAATACCTCTGCATCAACTCCCCCGGCGACTACTACGACATCGACGCCGCCGGCATCATCTTCGACTGCCGCAAAGCCCTCGACGGCGATCCGCAGCCCTTTGTCGTCATGCCCTACGCCTGCACCTACAACTGCACCACCACCGACGGCTCATTCCTCGCCATCGGCTCGCGATATTCCTACTACACCGGCGAATACACCTTCAACTACCTGACAATCGACCCCGGACTCTGCATCGAATCCGGCGGAGCCGAAGGGATCGAAAACCGGCTTCCCGGCACGATGGTCAACGACATAATGTCCATGACCTCACCCTACGGCATTTATCAGAACCCCTACACCGGGATGTTCTATGCCACCGACGCCGGATCGTTTGCCGGCGCGGGAGTGCTCCACCAATGGGATCCGCAGGGCAACTATATCGGCAAAAACGGACTGTATATCAACCCCGGCCACTTCCTCGCCCTCAAGCCCGACAGCTGGAATTCGGGAGTCGGCACGATAGTCGCGACCCCGGCATCGCCCGACGACGACAACGCCATCTACGACCTCCTCGGACGACGCGTCGCCACCCCCAAGAAGGGAGGCATCTATATCTCCAACGGCAAAAAATTCATCTGTAGATAACTATATATTCAATCAGACCAAAACCTTTAATTATGCGACGATTTTTATTATCGTTGGGCGCGCCCCTCTTTATCGGCGCGCTCTCAGCCACGGCGGCAGGTGTCACCGTGACTATGAACACGACATCGCCGACCATGACACTGATCGACACCGCCACAGGCGCTGCGATCGACGCCGGCGAGCCGACAACACGTAAATACACCTTCGACGCCGCACCCGGCGAATACGAACTGACCGCCTACGCCACCGACGGCACCACCGTCAACGGCCGTATCATCCTCAACGTCACCGACGAGCCGGAGCAGGAATTCACAATCTTCACCTGCACAGCCTACGCCACCAATAAAAACGCCGACGGCACAACCTGGCAACCCGACACCGACTACACCCTCACGCTCGACCTCTCGACCCGCGAAGGCGACCGGATCACTTCGATCCCGGGAGTCTCGACCACAGCAGGCCGACTGACATTCCTCGCCCTCAACGGCACAAGCTATTATGTGGCGCTCGTGCCCAGCGAAGCCCATCAGGCCGAAGGATATATGGACCTCTTCAAGAGCGGCACTCTGACGTTTGCAGTCACTGTCAACGGCGCCATCCCCATGGGCGAAGACTACTCCATCTCCCTCCCCACCGACGCCGAGCTCGCGATCGGAGTGAAATTCACCCACTTCACCGACTTCAAATATGTCGAGCCGAAATCCACTGTGGCCGAAGGCGACATGAAGACCGTCACCTACCGTCTCGCCGCCGGACAGACCTACAACTACCGCACATGGATCGACGGCGGCCTGACCCAGGCCGGATATTTCATGATGAACGCCGATGCGGCAAAGCGCCCCGCGCTCGACTTCCCCGCCGAGTCTTACAAGGCCTTCGCCCCGACCGCGATCAACCATTCCGTCGAATCCAACCTCGGATATGAGACCGGCGACATTTTCGTCAACATCAATCCGCAGGGCTATCTCCGACTCAATGTCGGCGACACCTTCGACGCTCACGCGATGCGCACATGGCAGCTGACCGACAACTCCACCAACAACTACTTCATGGAGCCCGACTTCCACTACTATGTGACCGATCTCGACGGCAATCCCTCCGACGACGTGATCCGCATCGACAACGCCGACACATCGATCGATCCCTGGAGCACGATCCACGCCGTCGGCGAGGGCACTGCGATTGTGCGCGTCACATACGACGCCATCGGAGTCAACTACTATGGCAGCGCGGGCGCGAAGACCCCCTATCTCGGCGGTGAATACTGGGGCGCGATCTGGCCGGAGAACACGGCCGTCTATGTGGTCAGCGTCGGCGGCGCCGAATCAGCCGTAGAGCCCCGAATGCTGATCAACGAACGCTACAACACCGGTGCACTCAAGCTCGCGGGCGAGTATGTTGATGCGGAGCATGACGTGTTCTATTATCTCGACAGCGAAGAGGGAGCACGCTACTCCTTCACTCCGCTCAATGCGGCTGAAGTCACTGTGGCGCGCCCCACAATCGGCGAGCGCATCGCATCCTACAGCGGCTTCACATCCGAAGGGGTCGAGAAGGATGAGAACGGCGCGTATACCGTGCTTCTCAAAGAGGGCCGCAATATCG
>CAMWNT010000004.1 GCA_947175695.1 uncultured Porphyromonadaceae bacterium | reverse complement strand
CCCCAAACCCCCCCCCCCCGCCCTCTACCCCCCCCCCCCAGGGCGTTTGCAGCCCCTGGGCCTCGGGGTTGAAATGGCCTGAGGCGGCGATTTCGCGGGCCGAGCGCATGAGATCGGATTTCGAGAAGAGGTCGCCGGGGCGCATGCGGAGGTCGCGGCGGATCACTTTCTCATAGAGCTGGTCGTTGCCGTTGATGACGATGCGGTTGATGCGGGCCTGCTGACCCTCATGCACACGCATCTGAAGGGCGACGCTGTCGCCTTTGACGTTCTCTTCGATCGGGATGAGCTGGAAGAAGAGATAGCCGTTGTCGAGATAAAGGTTGCTGACGGCGTCTTCATCATCGCGGGTGCGCTTTTCGAGCATCTTCTGATTGTAGACGTCGCCGGGATAGATTCCGAGGAGCTGATTGAGGGTCTCGGTGGGATAAACGGTGTTGCCGACCCACGAGATATCGCTGATATAATATTTCTTGCCTTCGTCGACTTTGAGATATACGTCGACTTTATCGTCGTCGTATCTGACGACGGAGTCGCTGACGAGTCGGGCGTCGCGATAGCCGAGCTCGTTATATTTGTCGATGATGCGTTTTTTGTCGTCTTCGTAGTCGGTGTCGACGAATTTCTTCTGCTTGAAGAGATTGAGGAGGTTGCCGTTCTCGTTGGTCTTCTTCATGGCGCGCTTGACGCGGTTGTCGGAGAGCACTTCGTTGCCTTCGACATAGATCTTATGCACCTTGACTTTGCTGCGGCGGTCGACGCTGACTGTGACGATTTCCTGGTTTTCCTTGCTGAGGTCGGGTTGTTGAAGCACTTTGACGGATGCATTCTTAAAGCCCTTGGCAGCGTAGTATTTTTCTACGATCTGCTTGACGCGGGCGATGATATTTGGGGTCAGCTGCTGCCCTTCGACCATGCCGAGACGTTCGATAAGGTCTTTCTTTTCGCCACCCTTGACGCCTTCGAATTTCAATTCGGTCATTCTGGGCTGCTGGCGGAGCGCGATGTCGAGCCACACCTTGTCGCCGATCATTTTGGTGACAGAGATCTCGACTTTCGAATAGAGGCCCTGGCGCCAGAAACGCTTGACGGAATTGGAGATGGCGTCGCCCGGGATTTCGATTCGTTCGCCGACATTGAGTCCCGAATAGCCGATGATGACGTAATCCTCAACGTGGTTGACTCCACTGACGGAGATTCCGGCGATCTCGTAGGTTTTCGGGATCGGGGAATAGATGATTTCCGGATTGTAGATTGTGTCGTTGGCGATCTCCTGGGCCGAAGCGGCGAAGAAGGGGAGGATGGCCAATATTGAGAATAAGCGTATTTTTGCGGAAATAGTCATTGGAATCGGATTAATTATTGTTTACCTGGGCAGAGGTTTTCCCGAAGCGGCGTTCGCGTTGCTGGAAGTCGATGATTGCTTCTGCGTAGGCGACTTTGTCGAAATCGGGCCAGAGCGTGTTGGTAAAATATAGTTCGCTATAGGCGATCTGATATAGCAGGAAGTTGGAGATGCGCTGTTCGCCGCCGGTGCGGATCAGCAGGTCGGGGTCGGGGATGCCGGCTGTCGCGAGGTTGTCGGCGATCGACTGTTCGCTGATCGACTCCGGGTCGAGGTCGCCGTCGCTGACGCGGCGTGCGAGTCGGCGAGCGGCTTCCGTGATTTCCCAGCGCGATGAGTAGCTGAGACACATCAGGAGTCTGAGGCCGGTGCAGTGGGCAGTGGCCTGTTCGGAGTTTCTGAGACGTCGGCGCGCGTCGTCGGGAATGCGATCGATGTCGCCGATCAGATGAATTCTGACGTTGTTGCGGAGCAACTCGGGGAGTTCTCGTTCAATGGCCCATCCGATGAGGTGCATCAGAGTGTCGACCTCTTCCTGCGGACGGTTCCAGTTTTCGGTGGAGAAAGCGTAGAGGGTCAGATATTCTATCCCCATGTCGGAGGAGAATTCCACGGCGCGGTGAACCGACGTGACGCCTTCGGCATGTCCGTCGCTGCGGGGGCGTCCGCGGAGGTTGGCCCAGCGGCCGTTGCCGTCCATAATGATTGCCACATGCCGGGGAATCCGGGAGTGGTCGATCTGAGTCAATAGGTCGTCGAGGCGTGTCATGATGGGAGATTGAATATGTTGTCGGAGAGGGGTTTTATCAGTTGATGATTGTTGAAATTTTAGTGATTGCGACTGTCGGGTCGGCTTTGTGGGGCCTCGGGATCAGTCTTTATAGTTGCAGGCGGCGCAGCGTTTGCTGAATTCATAGCTGATTGTCAGGGTCAGCGTGGAATACCAGTCGGTGTTTTTGGCGAAAGAACTCTTGATTGCCATCGGGTCGCGTAGATTCTCGCCGTCGAGGCGGTCGGCAAACACTTTTTTCATCAGGAATTCCAAGCCGAGGTTGAGTCGCCTGTTGATTTTGAATTTGGCGCCGAATCCGAATGGGAGGGTGAATCCGGCGTATGTGTGGCCGTCGACAGTCCAGAGGGTCATCGAGAGGCCGGCTGCGATATAAGGCGAAAAGCGTTTCAGTCGCCGGTAGTATTCGCCCATGCCGTAGTTGAGGAAGTTGAATTCCGCTATTTCGCCGATCTCATAGAAGGTGGTGGAGAATGAGAATGTCCGGTCGGAGGGGAAGACGTTGGTCATCTGCGAGGAGTCGCCGCGCAGACCGCCGACATAGAAATTGGTCTTGAATCCCCATCGTGGGTTGGCGATATATCGGAAGAGGAGCTCAGCATCCCATGAAGGGTTCTGATAGAGGTTGGATGTGTTGGCGTCGCCCAGATATCCGGTCATGCCGAATCCGCCGCCTATGTCGAAGCGGTAGTCTTCCTGCGCGAGGACGGGGCGGGGAAGGATGAAAGCCAGAATAGTGGCGATCGATATCAGCAGCAGTCGTGGCGACACCTTTTTTAGGTTTTAGATATTAGATATTAGATATCAGATATTAGATATCAGATATTAGAAGATCGGGGTGAACATCAGTCGGGCGAGGACTGCGCGGCGGATCTCGTCGTTGAGGGTGCCGGCGCTGTCATGGCCGCCGAAGAGATAGATGTAGGGGCATTCCCAATTGACGTCGCTGCCGTCGACGAAATAGCTGATTCTCATCTGAGGGGTGCGACGCATGGCGCGGGTGACGCTTTTCCATTGAGCGTCAAGGTCGGCCGACATGGGAGTGGATCTGACGACTGCGTCGGCTGAATATCCGGGGCGGATAAAGTCGGGATATTGCATCAGTTCGGATGCGGGATGCCAGTTGACGCCGTTGTCGAAAGTGATATAGAGGGTGGGATTGACAGTGTTGTCGGCGAGCAGGCCACCCATGCAGAGCCAGACGCTGTATTCGGTCTGAATCCAGGAGGTGTTGGTCTTGCGATAGCAGAAATAGGGCACAATCACCGGATTCTTGAGAGCCGGGAGATTGTTGTTGGAGATCTTGGCCCAGTTTTCACCGTCGTAGGCCCATGTGTAGGGGAGTGCGCGTCCGTCGCGGGATCCTCCGGCGAAGAAGCCGATCGGCGATGTGCTCCATTTCGTGGTGAATGTGTTGAAGTTGGAGTAGTCGGCGGTCGGGAAGTCGGCGGGGACAGCTGCGGGAGTATAGCCGGCGGGGCGCGGCCAGAGGTCGATCATGGGAGTGGCGTCGGCTGTCAGTCCGAACAGTGCGCCGTTGAACTCGCCGATGATGCCGCTCCAGCGGGTGGAAGTCGCGCTCCATGTCGCGCCGTTGTCGGCCGAGGAGTAAAGGGCGCCGTCGTCGGCGAGCATATAGAGCGATTCGCCGCAGGAGGTCAGCGATCGGAGTTGCGGGATGAAGGGGAGGGTGAGCGCGGAGCGTGTCCAGTCGCAGTCGGCGGGGTTGCCGCATGTGGCGAGGGTCAGTTGGTCGTTGCTTTCACGAATTATGCTGACAGTGGTTTTGCCGGCCACGTCGACGGTCTTTTGCTCTTTGGGAGATGCGTATCTTGCGGGGAGAGCCGACACTGCTTCCTGATCCCATACGAGGGAGTCGGACACACACTTGTGGACGTTGACCTTAAGTGTATATGTTTTGGTCAATTCGCCGTCTTCGGCAGTCAGCACGAGTTTGACATCACCCGTGAAGTCGATCGAGTCGGTCGGGGCGGCGAGATAATTGACCGTTCCGGTGCGGGTGTCGCCGCCGGTCATGATTATTTCAGCCTTGCTGACGGTGGAAGGATAAGTGATGAGCGGCACAAGCTTATTGATCTTGGTGCCCAACGGGAGGGAGTCGGCGTTGAAGATGACGCCGTGATCAAGGTCGATCGAGAAGTATACGGAGTCGAGGTCGGTCATCACAGCGGCGTTCGGCTTGATCGAAAATTTTGTGACGGCGACGCTCGGCACATTAAGGTTGGCGGTGGTTCCCGGCTCCTCTTTGGCGTTGCACGATGACGCGATCAACGCTGCGGCCATCAGTGAAACTCCGAGGCAGCGGCTGAGAATATGTCTTTGTCGGTTGTTGACCATTTAGGGTAACGTTCTGATTGTTTGCGGCTTTGCGGGCCTTAGTCCATGATTGGGCCATTGTCGGCGATATGTCAACAATGATTCAACTTGCAAAGATAATATTATTTATGGAAAAATCCGTCAACTTTTATAATCTATTTGACGCATGAACATGGGGAAAGTCTCTTGAAAGTCACTTGTCGGCGTAGTTGTCGGCGCGTCGGTATAGCGTGACGTGGTTGTCGCCGATTCGTTGGTCGGACATGGGGACGGAGGGGATGATTCCTTCGGGAGCGAGGCTGAGCCGCGGGGCTTTGATTCCGGAGCCGGCATAGGTCGGGGAGGTCTCGATCCGGATTTCATCGAAGATCCCTTCGCGGAGGTATTCTTCGAGAGTGACAGCACCGCCTTCTACTATCATGGATGTGATTTTCTCTTCATTATAAATGCGGCTGAGGAAGTCGCGGAGAGTTTCATCGCGTCGGCGGAGTATCGGATTGCGGTCGAGGATTGCGGCGTCGGCGGGAAGTCGCGGGGAGTCGAATGTGGCGGGGCGGGGGGAGTGTCCGGGCCAGAGCCGGGTGTCAAGGCGCGGATCGTCGGCTATGACAGTGGATGTGCCGACAAAGATCGCGTCGAATTCCGAGCGGAGGCGATGCACGGCGATCATGCTCAGCGGATTGGAGATCAACAATCGGTCGTCTCCGGGTCGACTGCCGATGAATCCGTCGGCGGTCATGGCCCATTTGAGCAATATGTAGGGGCGTCCGAGGCGGTGGGCGGTCAGGAAGTGAGGATTGAGGGCTTCGCATTCTTCTTGCAGCAGGAAGGTGTCGACGCGTATGCCGGCCTCGCGGAGCATCCGGATACCGCGTCCGGCCACTTCCTTAAACGGGTCGGGCGAACCGACCACCACACGCTTCAGGCGCTTTTCGATCAGCAGTCGTGCGCAGGGCGGGGTCTTGCCATAGTGCGAGCAGGGCTCGAGGGTGACGTAGATCGTGCTTTCGGGGAGCAACTCTCTGTCAGCCTCGCCGACGGCTGCAATGGCGTTGACTTCGGCGTGGGCGGATCCGCAGACGCGATGCCATCCCTCGCCGATAATCCGGCCGTCGGGGGCAGTCACCACCGCCCCCACCATCGGATTGGGCGATGTGAACCCGGCTCCATGGCGGGCAAGGTAGATTGCGCGGCGCATCATCTGCCGGTCGAAGTCGGAGAATGCGGATGTTTCGGCCTCAGGCCGGGATGTGACGGGAGTGTACATATTTTAATAACGCGAAAACTGCCGGAATCAGCATATATTCAAATTGACAATCCTTATAAAATGAGGCATCCCCGGCCATCGGCCGGGGATGCGGGTGTAGATGCAATAAATTGTTGAACAATGTATTACTGCATGATGAATGGGAGGATTGAAAGACGTTGACTATCGGGTCCGACCATGACTTCAAACTTGCCGGGTTCGGCCTTATAGTCGAGATTATAGTCGTAGAAACGGAGAGTCTCGGGAATGATCGTGAAGCTGACGCGGCGGCTTTCGCCAGGCTTGAGCGAGATGCGCTCGAAGTGTTTGAGCTCTTTGACAGGGCGAGCTACAGATCCGGCGACATCGCGGATATAGAATTGCACGATTTCATCGCCGCTGCGGCTTCCGGTGTTGGCGACAGTGACCGATGCCGTCAGCGAGCCGTCGGGCGAGAGAGAGTCGCTGTCAAGGGTAAAGTCGGAGTATTCGAAATCGGTGTAGCTCATTCCATAGCCGAAGGGATAGAGGGGCGCGTTGGGCGCGTCGATATAGTTGGATCGGTATTTCTGGAATGAGGGATCGCGTGGATCTTTGGGTCGGCCGGTGTTCAGATGGTTGTAGTAGATCGGTATCTGGCCGACGTTGACGGGCATTGTCATTGTCAGCTTGCCGGAGGGGTTGACGTCGCCGAACACAACGTCGGCGATCGCGTCGGCGGCTTCCGATCCGCCGAACCACACGTTAAGAATAGCGGGTACATTCTCCGATTCCCATTGCATGACTGTCGGTCGGCCGGCGAAGTTGAGCATGACTACGGGCTTGCCCGTTGCGAGCAGCCGTTCGAGCAGTCGGCGTTGGGTGGCGGGAAGGGAGAGGTCGGTGCGCGATGAGGATTCACCGCTTGATTCCGATGCTTCGCCCATTGCGGCGACGATCACATCGGCGTCGGCGGCCACTGCGAGTGCCTCGGCAAGGAGTTCATCTTCCGAGCGGGGATCGCGCATGTCGTGGCCGAAGACGGTGCAGGCCGCCTCGAGAGCCGGATCTTCATAGAGGTTGCACCCTTTGGCGTAGACCACTTCAGCCTTGCCCTTCACGGCGTCGGTCATCCCCTGCAGCAGCGATTTATACTTCGAGGGGTCGGATGCGACGCTCCATGTGCCGGGCATATTGACGACGGAGTTGCCCATTGGTCCGATAAGGGCGATCTTTCCTTTGCGGGCGAGCGGAAGGATATCGCCGTCGTTTTTGAGCAGCACGAATGATTCGGCGGCGATCCGGCGTGCTTCTGCGCGGTTGGCGTCGGTGTAGATGTCGGTGGCTTCGCGCTTGACGTCGTTGTATTTGTAGGGGTTGTCGAAGAGTCCGAGTTTGTATTTCGCCTCGAGTATGCGGCGCACTGCGCGGTCGATATCCTCGATCGAGATTTTCCCCTCTTCAAGGCTTTGGGCCAGAGTGCCGATGAATCCGAAGGAGCACATGTCCATATCCGTGCCTGCGAGCAGTGAGCGCACGGAAGCTTCCGGAAGTTCTTCAAGTCCGTGGACAGCCACTTCACCGATCGAGCCGTAGTCGGTCACTACGAATCCGTCGAAGTCCCATTGCTTGCGGAGCACGTCGTCGAGGAGCCATTTGTTTTCGGTGGCGGGTATGCCGTCGACGAGGTTGAACGACGACATTATCGATCCGCTACCGGCCTCGACGGCTGCTTTGTAGGGAGGAAAATAGTCGTTATACATCCGATAGCGGCTCATGTCGACCGTGTTGTAGTCTCGGCCCGCTTCGGAGGCTCCGTAGAGCGCGAAGTGCTTGACGCATGCCATCACTTCATCGTTGCGGCTCATGTCGGCGCCCTGATAGCCTCTGACCATTGCACGGGCCACTTCCGAGCCGAGCCAGGGATCTTCGCCGGCACCTTCCGAAACGCGTCCCCAGCGTGGGTCGCGACTGATGTCGACCATCGGGCTGAATGTCCAGCATACTCCGCCGGCCGACATTTCGGTGGCGGCGATGCGCGCGGATTTCTCGATGGCATCCATATCCCATGTGCAGGAGAGGGCGAGCGGAATCGGAAACACGGTCTCATAGCCGTGGATGACATCCATCCCGATAAGCAGGGGGATGCCGAGCCGGCTTTTCTCGACCGCTATTTTTTGAAGATCAAGGATTTTTTCCGCTCCTTTGATATTGAATGTGCCTCCGACAAGGCCTTGCTCCACAGCAGCACCGATATTGCTGTCGATGGCCTGGCCTGTGACGATATCGTCGGATGGCGGGAGGTTGAGCTGGCCGAGCTTTTCGGCCAGGGTCATGCGCCCCATGAGATCGCTGATGAATGCATCCATCTTCTCGCGCTCGGCCTGAGTCGACGGCACGGCCGCGAATCCGGACATGACGCTTGCGGCGGCCACCACCGCCGATATGATTCTCTTTTTCATTTCCATTATCGGGTTAAATTGAATTTTACGCTTGATGAGATTTTATCGGAGGATGTGCCGATATGGGCGGTGAAGTCGCCCGGCTCGGCCACCCATTCGTGGCGTTCGGCATCGAAATAGCTGAGCGCGTCGCGGCCGACGGTCAGGCTGACACTCTTTGTCTCGCCCGGTTGGAGCCACACCTTGCGGAAGGCTTTAAGCTCCTTGGCGGGTCGCTCGACGCTGCAGTCGGGGTCGCTGATATAGAGCTGCACGACTTCGGCGCCGGCGCGGCGGCCGGTGTTGGTCACATCGACAGTGAATGTGATGGAGTCGTTGTCGGCGATTTGCCGGCGGTCGGCCGATGCTTTCCCCAGGCGGAAGTCGGTGTAGCTCAGTCCGTGGCCAAAGGAAAAGAGCGGGCGGATCTTGCGGGTGTCGTGCCAGCGGTAGCCGACGAGCAGTCCCTCTTTATATTCGAGATCGACAATGGGGGAGTCATCACGCTTGACTCCGGGATATGCGCCCATAGCGTGGGCGGGGCTGTCGGAAAGTTTAGCGGGGAATGTGAAGGGGAGTTTGCCCGAGGGGTTGACATCGCCGAAGAGAACATCGGCAATCGAATTGCCCGCTTCCGAGCCGAGGAACCATGCCTGCACGATAGCCGGCACATCCTTCACCCATGGCATCGCCACAGCGTTGCCGCTGATATTGACAACGGCCAGATTGCGGTTGGCCTTGACCAGGGCGGCGATGACATCGTCTTGCGCGTAGGGGAGGTCGAGCGATTCGCGGTCGGAGTCTTCGCAATCCTGCCCCGGGCTCTTGTTGAGTCCGCCGACGAAGATGACGTAATCGGCATCGCGGGCCTTTTCAACGGCTTCGGCAATCAGTTGGGCCGGTGTGCGGGAGTCGGAGAGGTTCTGGCCGGTGACAACGCCGTTGTATTCGCCGCTGACATCACCGACATATCCGCGCGCATAGTCGACGCTCATACCTCTGCCTTCGGCGGCTTTGCGGATCCCTTCAAGCGGAGAGACTTCGCGCTGTGCTTTGAGCGACGAACTGCCGCCCCCTACAGTCATCATCTTGATCGCGTTTTCTCCGACCACGAGGATCTTGCCCCCTTCGCGACTGCGGATCGGGAGCACATTCTTCTCATTGCGGAGAAGCACGATGCCATCGTCGCCGATTCGGCGAGCCGCGTCGTAGTGGGCCTCGCTGCAAAGCGATCCGTAGCCGTAGGAGGGATCCATGGCTGTGCGCATGATGAGCCGGAGCACGCGGCGGGCCTTGTCGTCGAGTTCGTCGGTCGACACTTCGCCCGATTCGATAAGCTTCAGATATGGATCGGCGAGATAATAATTGTTGTAGGCGTTGCTGGCGCCGTTGGCCAGTCCGTCGGTCCAGCTCCCGAATTCGAGGTCGAGGCCGTTGGCGATGGCCTGGCGTGTGTCGTGGCATCCTCCCCAGTCGCTGATGACGGCGCCGTCGAATCCCCATTCATTTTTCAGAATGCCGTTGAGCATACGGTCGTTATGGCAGAGATGCTCGTCGCCGAGAAGATTGTAGGCTCCCATGAGCGACCAGGCGCCGCCTCGTTCAACGGCGGCTTTGAATGCCGGGAGGTATATTTCGTAGAGTGTGCGGTCGTCGATGACGACGTTGGTTGTATGGCGGTTGACCTCGTTGTTGTTCAGCGCGTAATGTTTGACGCAGGCGGCGACACCGCGACTCTGCAGCCCCTGAATATAGCTGACCGCCATTTCCGACGCGAGGAACGGGTCTTCACCGAGATACTCAAAGTTGCGGCCATTGAGCGGCGTGCGGTAGATGTTGATGCCCGGGCCGAGCAGCACGCTCTTTCCGCGATAGCGTGCCTCTTCGCCGAGCGATTCGCCGTAGAGCCGGGCGATTCCGGGATCCCAGCATGCGGCCAGACATGTCAGAGCGGGGAATGCGACGCAGGAGTCGTTGGACTGTCCGGCCTGTTCCCATTCGTCCCAGAGCACGTCGGGTCGCACCCCGTGGGGGCCGTCGTCGGTCCAAAGATCCGGAATGCCGAGTCGCGGCACTCCCCGCGAACTGAATTTCGACTGGGCATGGATGATATGCAACTTTTCACTGATGCTCATGCGCGAGAGAGCGTCTTCGACACGCTCCTCAAGCGGACGCGATAGATCGGCATATATGGGACGGGTGGCAGTTGAAGAAATTCTCTCGGGAGCTGCCACTTGCGCGGCGGCAACTCCTGAGAGAACCAATGCAAAACCTATAAACAATCTGTTCATCGGACTAAGAAACGGTTTAAATTTAATTGGTTATGAATTCCGGGCGTCAGGCCGGAGTGGCGCCCCGACGCCGCGGGGTTTATGTCAAGTTTGAAAATAATTTCGTGATATAAAGCGGCAGGCTTTAAGTAAGGTCGTTGTTGACAACAGTTATCGACAATAGTTATTGACAGAGTTATTGACAACCGTTATTTCTGGAATACGCGTACATAATCCACTTCCATAGTGGCCGGGAGCGCGCTTTCGTCGACGCCCATCGCGCCACCCCAGTCGCCACCCCATGCGAGGTTGAGAATGAGATAGAACGGACGGTTGAAGGGCCATGTCGAGAAGTTGCCCGTGCCGTCGTTGGAGAAATTGAGGAGCATCTGCCCGTCGACATATGTGCGTATATAATCGGCTGTCCACTCGAGTCGGTAGACGTGGAAGTCGTCTTGTGCGCCTGATGTGAAGCGTTCGGCTGTCTTTTGGGTGCCTATCATGTGGTTGTAGCTCTCGCAGTGGATGCTCGACGAAGTGTAGTTCGGGTTGTAGCCGACTTCCTCCATGATGTCGATTTCGCCGCAACGGGGCCATGGTGTGGTCGAGAAGTCGTTGCCGGCGGGCATCATCCAGAATGCGGGCCAGGTGCCTTTCCCTTTCGGGAGGCGAATGGCTGCTTCGAATATTCCGTAGGTCCATCCTGTGTTGACGTCGGCATAAATGCGGGCCGAGCAGATGCGGCCGTCGGCAGCCTTGAAGCAGTTGATCTTAAGGGTGCCGTCGCTGACTTCGCTGACGGGAGTGCCGGCATATGTGGCGTTGACATATGTCTGCAATTCGTTGTTGACCCATCCGGGGCTTTGCACTTCATGAGTCCAGTGGGTGCGGTCGAGTTCGGAGCCGTCGAATTCGTCGGCCCAGACGAGCGTATATCCCTCCGGCACTTCGATATCCGGATTGGTCGGCACAAAAGTGTAGCCTTCCTGGCTGACAGTCAGTGAGCCTCGCAACCCTTTGCTTCTGACGGTGACTGTCGCCGAGCGAGGGTCGCGCGAGGGGTTGGGGTCGACGGCGACTGTGATGCGCCCGGATGTCGAGAGTTGGTCGGATTTGGTGAGGTGTATCCATGTGGATGAAGTCGTGGCGTCCCATTCTCCGGGAGTGGTGAATGTGACGGTCTCTTCGCCGCCGGCATCCGAGAAGCTGAGTTCGGTTGAGGAAAAGGTGATTTCTCCGGCCGAGGGGGCCGGATCGTCTTTCTCGGAGCCGCAGGCAGTGGTGAGAGAGGCTGAAGTCAGAGTGAGCAGAGAGATTGCGATATATTTCAGCATGTCGCGTGATGATAGGTATTGGTTGTGGCAGTCGATGTGTGGTGGGAGAGAGTTTTTTCATCGGCAAGATCGGATAAGCCGGACTTAGAGAGTGTTTCTTTGTTTACGGTCCGGCTTATCCGATTCAGCCGATGAAGAGTGATTAATCGAAGATGGGATTAATCGTGGTGTTTCTGAAGGATGATCTTGCTGACCTTGACTTCTGTCTGGTCGGGGTTGCCTCCGAAGTCGAAGAACATCGACACGGCGTGCATCGCGTCGGGAGCCTTCACTTTCGAGAACCAGATGCGGTTGGTGCCTGCATTGACGGCTTTTTCCTCGGCGAAGAAGAAGTTGTTGTCGCGTTTGCCTTCGTCGGTGTCGTCGTAGTTGGTTTCGACAAGTTTGAACATTACGGCAGCCAGATCGACATTCGATTCGACGATGCAGAGGAAGTCGTATTCCTGTTCGGCGGCGTCGGGGATGGCGATGTCGGTGTTGAGGGCGCATTGAGCCTGCCAGCGTTCGAATGTGGCGGAGGGGAGGGTGAAGGTGTATCCGCCGTCGCCGTCGTCGGCAAAGCCGGGATCAGCGATCTGAGCCCAACCGGGAGCGTAGTAGAACGTCGTGTTGATAGCGGCTCCGTAGAAGAGATTGTCGGCTGAAGCCCAGTCAACCCATGCGGGTTCAGGCTCGGTAGAGATTTCGGGAAGCACTGTGCCGTCGTCGTCGGAATGCTTTTTGATGACGATGTTTTCGGCGATGATTTCGATTCCGGCGGGGTTGCCTCCGAAGTCGAAGGTGAACACAAGGTTGTTCATATCCACTGCAGCTTCAAGATCGGAGAAGAAGAAGGCCTGGGGCTCTCCGGCGGTCAGGTTGATCTTCTGCTGCATGAAGAAGGAGTGGGAGTCATCGTCGTCGCCGTCGGGATGGATCTTGAGGGTGACGTTGTTGATGTCTTGAGTGGCGGTGAAGATCACCGAACCGTCGTAGTGCTCGCCCTGCGGGAGGCAGATGTCGGTGGCTACGTGTGCCTGGGCCTGCCATTGGTCGGAGGTCGCGTCGGTGAGGCTTACGGAGAATGTGTCGCCGTCGAAGCTGTAGCTCGGATCGGGAAGTTGCGCCCATCCGGGAGCGTAAAAGAAGCTGCTGATCGAGCGGTTGGCCTGAGTCCAGAGGTTGAAGGGACTGTCGTAGACGAAGCCTGCGAAGCCGTTCATGCGGGTTTTGTCGATATGGAAAGTGCGTGTGATAGTGCCGTCGCTCATGCCGTTGGCGTTGGCCACTTTGAGTTCGATCGAGTAATCGCCGGCCTTGCGGTAGTAGCGCGAGAACGACATGGCGGTGCTGTAGTTCTTGCCGTCGATGATCCAGACGGGATAGACGCCTTCGCCGGAGAATTGGAAATAGGCGGTGTTGGATTCCTGATCGACAGTGACAACAAGGTTGTCGGCATATGCCGAAGCTTCGGGCACAGCGCTGAAATCGACATTATAGTATTTATCTTCCGAGCATGATGTGCAGATGGCGGGGATGCCGAGAGCGATCAATGCCGCGAAGATAGAGTTGATATGCTTGCTCATGATGAATGCTTAAGAAACTTGGGGTGAATTAGTAAGGATTCTGTGTGAGAGTGCCGTTGGCGCGGTCGATCTCGCTCTGAGGAATCGGGAGATGCTTTTTATTGGGAGTCCATGCGTTGGTGCGATAGCCGTATTCGTCGGGGAGAAGAGTAGTGGCGGCGCGGTCGGTGCGGATGAGATCCCAGTAGCGTTTTCCCTCGCCTACAAATTCGAGGCGGCGTTCCTGCAGGATGTTGTCGATGGTCGGTTCGAGCTCGGTGACGAGTCCGGCGCGGCGTCTCACATCGTTGAGATATCTGCGGGCGTCGCCGGTGTTGCCGCCGATGGTGGCGATAAGTTCGGCGGCGTTGAGGAGCGCTTCGGAATAGCGGTAGATACGCCAGTTGTTGTTGTAGTTGAGCTCGCCTGAAGCTTTCTGTCCGGCGTTGCCGTCGGCGCGGGCGGAGTATTTCTGGAGGAAGAATCCGAAGTCCTGATAGCGTTTGTTGTAGGTGTCGGCATAGTCGCGCACATCCCAGCAGGTCGCGTCGCGTCGGGCGTCGTCGGGCGAGAACATTTCATATGTCTCGATTCGGAGCGGACAGAATCCCCATCCGGTATTGTGGCCGTCCTGCCCGGCAGGCCAGTTGTTGGGGCTGATGAGGGTCGGGAGCACAGTGCCGCCGGCTGTGAGGGGCGCGCCCCAGTCGCGGGCGGCGTTTTCGGAGATGTAGTTGATCTCGAAGATTGATTCCTCACACCATTCGCCGGCCTCTTCGAAGATAGTCGCGTAGTCGGGGGCGAGGCTGTATTCGGGCGAGTCGATGATCTCCTTCATATAAGCCAATGCTGTCGGATAGCGTTCGATGTCTTTCTGATACATGACGACTTCCGTATAGAGCATGTAGGCCATGGCTGTAGTCACGCGGCCGTAGGTGGCGGCGTCGCCTTTCCAGGGAAGCGCTTCGAGCGCGAGGGCGTCTTCGATATCTTTGACGATGTATTCATAGAGCTTGTCGGCAGAGATCTGTGGAGAGATGTAGTCGCCGGATAGGTTGGTCTGATAATAGGGCACATTGCCGTAGAATTTCCAGAGCCATGTGGCATAATATGCGCGGAGCACATAAGCCTGGGCTTTCCAGGAAGCGATGTCGGTGTCGGTGGCTCCTTCGATCTCTTTTTCGAGATAGGAGAACACATCGTTGCAGCGCTTGATGCCGCTGAATCCGTCGATCCAGATGGCTGTGATGACTTTCATGGGGGTAGCCTCGTAGTTCATCATCAGATGCCAGTTCTGGTTGTCGTTTTTGTCGGATCCGCCGACCCACATGTCGTCGGCCATGATGTCCGACATGAGGATGAAGGGTTCGTATTGGTCCATGCTCCAGTCGGTCCAGTGCATCGGGTCGTAGGCAGCTACGACTGCCTCGTCGAGGTGGGCTTTGGTGGAGAAGTATTCTGAAGCATCCTCCTGGGTGGGGGAGGTGACGGTGAGGAAGTCGTCGCTGCAGGAGGCCGCCATGCAGGCGATGAGCGCGATTCCGAGTGATTTATATATAGTTTTCATGACTATGCGGTATTGGATTTGGATTTACGTTAATCGGGTTAAATGATACCGTTTCTTAAAGTTCGATGTTGAACCCGATTGTCCAGGTTCTTGCCTGAGGATAAACTCCGAAGTCGATGCCGTTGGAAGTCGACGATCCGGAAGAGATTTCGGGGTCGAAGCCGTGGTATTTTGTCCATGTGGCGAGGTTCTCGACGGCAGCGAATACGCGGAATTTCTGGATTCCGATTCTGCGGGTGAGATCCTGGGGAAGAGTGTAGCCGAGCTGCATGTTTTTCAGGCGGCAGAAGCTGCCGTCGTAGATGTAGAGGTCGGAGCTCTGCCAGTTGTAGCCGTCGCCGGTGACATAGCGGGGAATGGAGTTGGATGTGCCTTCACCGGTCCAGCGGTTGAGCATCCAGGAGGGGAGGTTGACCGAGCGTGCGTCGATGCGTCGTGTGGCGTCGAAGATGTCGTTGCCGGCCACACCCTGGAAGAAGATGCTGAAGTCGAATCCGCGATAGCCGAGAGTGAGGTTTGCGCCATAAGTCCAGTCGGGAGTGCCGCAACCGATCTTGGTGCGGTCGTCTTCGTTGATCTGACCGTTGCCGTCGACATCGACGAATCTGACATCGCCGGGCACAAGCGCCGTGCCGTAGGTGGAGTTGTAGAGGTCGGCTTCAGCCTGATTCTGGAGAATGCCGTCGGTGCGATAGCCGTAGAAGTAGGGGAAGGGGAGTCCGTTTTCGGCGCGGAGGATGGTTCCTACGCCCTGGAATGAATCGAGGTTTGCCCATCCCTGCTCGTTGCCGTATTCGAGGAGTCGGTTGTTGAGGTATGAGAAGTTGACGCTTGCGCTGATATAGAGGCCGTCGAGGATTGTCTGGTGGTAGCCGAGATCGAATTCAAGACCCCAGTTGCGCATCTTGCCGACATTGCCGAAGGGGATGCTTTCGCCGACATACTGCGGGAGCGACATGGTCATGAGCATGCCGTCGGTGTTTTTCAGATACCAGTCGGCCGTGAATGTGATCTTGTTCTGGAGGAATCCGAAGTCAAGGCCGATGTCGGTCTGGTTGGATTCTTCCCATTTGAGGTCGGGGTTGGCGAGCTGAGAGGGCTTTGTGCCGATGACGATGCTTCCGGGCTGTCCGAAGATAGCGTTGTTGTTGGTTGATGTGAGGGCGACATATTGGAAATCGCCGATGTTTTCATTACCGTTCTTACCCCATGATGCGCGGAGCTTGAAATTGTTGAGCCATCCTGCGGAGTTTTCCATGAATTTTTCGTTCATGATGTTCCAGCCGGCCGATACGGAGGGGAATGTCGCCCAGTGGTTGTTGGAGCCGAAACGGCTGGAGCCGTCGCGACGCAGAGTGAACTGCACCATATATCGCGCGTCGAAGTCATAGCTTGCGCGGGCGAAGTAGGAAGCGAGGCGAGCCTTGACGTAGGGGGCTCCCCATGTGGTCATGTCGCCGTCGGCGGCGAGGCCTGTGGCTGCGTCGATATAGGGACGGTCGTAGCTGACGAGGTTATTGCGCGAGCCGCCGAGATAGTAGCCGCTGCTCTCCTTGGCCGATTGGCCGAGGATGACGCTGAAGGAGTGGTCGCCGATAGTCTTGTCGTAGGAGAGGATGTTTTCGATCTGCCATACAGTGTTGCGGCGGCTTTCGGATACAGCTGAGGAGTGGTCGACGGATCCGCCGTCGCGGAGGTAGTAGGTCGGAGTGTAGCCGTCGTAGCCGGAGAAGTTGAGGTCGGCGCCGTAGCTGATGTGGTAGTGGAGGTTGTCCCAGATCTGGAGATCACCGGAGAAATTGCCTACAAACTGATGTGTCCAGTTCTGATTGCCGGGGAGCATGAGATTGGCGACGGGGTTGCTCATTTCCTGGAAGTTGCCGAAAG
Organism: uncultured Porphyromonadaceae bacterium; assembly: GCA_947175695.1. Lineage (GTDB taxonomy): Bacteria > Bacteroidota > Bacteroidia > Bacteroidales > Muribaculaceae > Lepagella. The sequence goes on along the minus strand of CAMWNT010000004.1, from coordinate 31,661 downwards.
CCGTCGGCACCATCACGAGTCGGCCGTCGGGACCGTACATCGGAACGTAAGCGGCCTGTCCGGAGAGATAGTCGAGCTGATATGCTTCGTCTTCACTTCCTTTGTCGAGATAGGGGGAGAGGATGGGCGACATGGCGAGAGCCGATCCGAGGGGTGAGCCCCAGGTGGAGTTGGTCTCGATACCGCGGTTTTTGATGCGTGTGTAGGAGAGGTTGGTCTGGATTGTGGCTTTGTTGAGCCATGTGCGTTTCTCCGACATGTCGAAGAGTGTGACGCCGACGTTTGAGCGCAGCGAGAATCTTTTATAGTCGGAGCGGTCGAAGTTGCCGCCGATGATACCCTCTTGGGTGTAGTAACCGGCCGAGAACATGTAGTTGACAGTCTTCGAGCCGCCGCTGACGGCGAGCTGATGATTCATGACCGGGGCGTTGTTGTTGAATATCTCGTCTTGCCAGTCGGTGCCTTTGCCATAGGAAGCGGGGTCGGCGTAGATGGGAGCGAGTCCGGCGTTGACCGCACCTTCATTCATCATCATTGCATATTCGGAGGCGTTGAGCACATTGCGCTTTTTGGCGACACTCTGCCAGCCGTAGGAGAAGTCGTAGGTCACTTTGGTCTTTCCTTCGGTGCCTCGTTTGGTGGTGACGAGCACTACGCCGTTGGCGGCGCGGGCGCCATAGACCGCACCTGCGGCGGCGTCTTTCAGCACTTCGATCGAAGCGATGTCAGAAGGGTTGAGATAGTCGAGGCCGTTTTCCATCGGCATGCCGTCGACAATATAGAGAGGATCGGAGTTGTTGATCGTGCCGACACCGCGGATGCGCACTCTCGCGCCTGCGCCGGGCTGGCCGGATTGTGAAGTGACTGTGACGCCCGACGCGAGGCCTTTGAGCGCGTCGTCGACGCGTACGGGGGCTGTCAGCTCAAGCTCGTCGCCTGTCACTTTCGAGATGGCCGCTGTCACGACGCTCTTCTTCTGAGTGCCGTAGCCGATCGCGACAACCTCATCGAGCATGCTGGCGTTTTCGTGCATGACGACGTCCATGCCGGCAGCGGCTTTGAGTTCCCGGGGTTCGTAGCCTACATAGCTGAAGCGGAGGGTAGCTCCATCGGCCACTGTGAGTTCAAAATTACCGTCGATATCGGTTGACGTTCCTTTCGACGTACCCTTTTCAATAACGGTCACTCCGATGAGCGGCTCGCCATTGGAGTCGGTCACGTTGCCTTTCGCGTTGATGTCGGCTGCAAAGGCGTTGACGACGCCTGCCAGCATCATTACGAGAACCGCGACAACAGAATGTAGTTTAGTTCTTTTCATTGAGCATGATATTAGGTGGATTAACATTTCTTCAGGTCAAAGGTGAGGAGCGGGAGCCGTTGTGGGAGGGATGGCGCTGATGTCGGCGTGGCATTTAGGATAGCCGATAGCCTGGAAAGAGGCTAAGAGGGAGGAAGCGCCGGGCGGTTGAAGTTTTTGCAAAAGTAGAAATAAAATCCCGATTTTTAATAGGGAGGTAAGTGGAATAAGTAAACTGTGTTATAATAATGATGCTTGATAATCAGTGGAATATGGATGTTAAAAAATGTAATTTGGTAAGTAGTAAAATTGATTCAGGGAGGAGCGGATTTCGCTGTTTCGGGTCGATTCCGGAGGGGTTGAGGCCCGATGCTTGATCGCGTCGGCTATTGCCCGGCTATTTGCCGAGCGCCATGACGGCGCGGGCGAAATCCTCGGGGCCGGCGAGCGCTTTGTTGCGCGCCCGATGGCGGGTGTTGTAGACAGTCTGCACCGAGCAATGCAGAAACTTGGCGATTCTGACACTGTCGTTCATCCCGAGTCGTACAAGGGCATAGATGCGTAGTTCGGTGGTAAGCCGGGCGGGATCTTTGAGCGTGATCCGCTCTTCGGGCTTGAGTAGCGAGTTGAAGTCGTCGACGAAATCGGGATATATTTCGAGGAATATTTTGTCGAACACGACATAAAGTTCCTTCACTTCGCCATACGACAGCTCGGGCGATTTCACGAGTCGTTGCGCTTTCTCAAATTGGCGCCCGGTCAGGAGTCGGTTGAGATCGGCGCGGAAGTCTTCGAGTTTGTTGATATAATTGGAGCAGATTGCGAACACATTTGCGATGCAAGCCTCCTTCGATTCGTTGACTTCGGCAAGCTCGGCGGCGTTGCGTGCTGCTTTGTCATACATATCCGAGAGCCGCGCGTTGGCCGAGTTGAGTTCTTCGCGGATGGCCGAGAGTTCGTCGACCCGTCGAGTCAGCTCGGCGTTGGCTTCGTTGAGAGTGTGGCGCGATTTGCGCAACAGCCGGTTTTGGCGGAGTATATAGATGCCGGCCACGACCAGCACACATAGAATAGCCACGAGAATGGCAAGATACCAACGATTGGCAGCGGCTTGTCGGTCGTGACGTTTATGAATTGCGCTGAGAATCTGCTCCTGGAGCTTTGCAAGCTGCCCTGTGCGGATGCGACTTTTATAGTCGTTGGCATACGAGATGCTATGGTTGATGTAGTTGTTGGCGCGGTCATAGTCGCCGATATCATAGAGATGGCTTGCGAGCTCTTCGAGCGAAGCGATCTCTTTGTTGCTGGCTCTGACGTCGGCCATAGCCGAGAGCGTCAGATATTTGAGTTGATTGCTGCGGTCGGCAGTCTTTTCGTAGAGTTTCGAGAGCACCCATGCGTCCATGGCGTTTGTGCGGCTCGTGAATCCGGCGTTGTCGACTATGCGGCGCACAATCGGTATGGCCTCGCGCGCCTCGTCGGTGTCATTGAGGCTGCTCCAGCCGACGAGCCATCCGTATTGCGGATGGTCGGTGCTGATCGAACGGCGCATCACCTTCAGCAGACTGTCGATCATCTGAGAATAGGCTCCCGAATCGCGCTTGACGCCGATATATTGGTCGCGATGGGTGGAGAGGAAGAGGATACGGTCGCAATACTTCACCGATAGATGGGGAGGCATCGAATCCGGCTGCATCCCCTGCAGACATTCGTTGGCCTCGTCGAGCAATCCGGTGGCCGAGAATATGTAGCTGCGGTTGAGCTGCATTTCAGTCTCCAGATCCCCGCGATTCATGGCCCGGGCGTATCCGAGAGCTTTATCGGCGTATAAGAGAGCCGAATCGGAATCATAGGCGCAATACTCGTCGTAGAGATTGGAAGCAAGCCAATACTGATGCTCCGGATCGGCGGCTGCGAGATAATTCTCTCGGGCGCGGGATATGCGCTGCTCCTTTTCTGCGATATACTTCTCCTGCGAGGCCAGCAGCAGATCGAGCGAATCGAGCAATTGCTCGATCTCCCGCGTCTTGATATCGGAATTGAGAGAGCCGTCGTGCGATCGGTCGCTGCGAGAGCATGCGGAGACTCCGACAGCTGCCGTCATAAATATTATTAAGGAGAATAAAAGGTATTTAGATTTCATGGTCAGGCATATGCGTCGAATAGCGCGGCATAAACTTCCCGGCGACGCCAATGATGCGAATTTATAAAAAATCTAAATAGGATGCAAAAAAATATTACAAAATTCATATCATGAATTTTGCAATAACGGATTCTTTGGCTCTCAGGGTGAGTGCTTGAATTGATATGCCGGGAGTTGGAGGCAAGCTCGCAGGCGCCCGGCGAAGTTTGCGGGAATTGTGGGAATTTTATATATTTGCAGAATAGAAATGAAACGTATGCGACGCTTGACAATTGCCGCCGCGCTGGCAGCCGCCATGCTGCCGGCAATGGCTCAGAAAGTATATTCCACGTCCGACCGCTATAACGCGGACGTGAAGGTTTATGTGGTCGATCGGGAGTATCAGGCCGATCTGATAGTGTATAAGTGCAAACACAATTACGAGGTTGATGGCAACAAAGGTCTGTGGTGTTTCCAAGACGCCCGCTATAACGCCGACAAGACGATCTACTTCACCGACCATGAATATCAGGCCGATCTGAAAGTGTATTTCACCGACCGCAAATATAAAGCCGGCTGGAAAAACGCCTCTAAAAAATATCTGATGTATTAGGAGAGCGAAGATAGCTATTTTAGCTAAGATAGCTAAGGCGGCTAAGGCAGCTAAGGCAGATATTATAGCTATTGGAGCTAATTGCTTAAATCTCAAGTATGGTTATGAATGAGATGAAGAATGAGTCGGCCGATGATCCGATGAGCGAATCGGAGATTCGCGAACTTCTCGACGCCGAGGCCGAGCGCATCAACTCGTCGGCGTTTATCGCCGACGATCCCGTGCAGTTTCCACGCCGCTTCGAGCGACTCGCCGATATCGAGACTGTGGCCTTCCTCTCGGCGATCATCGCCTGGGGAAATCGTCGCATGATATGTCGCGATGCCGAGCGAATACTCGACATTATGGGGGATCACCCGGCTGACTATGTGCTCGACCGGGCATATGAGGATCTTGATCCCGCAATGAATCTCCACCGCACATTCTTCGCGGCCAACTTCCAACACTTCCTGCGCGGACTTCGAGAGATCTTCAGGCGCTATGGGTCGGTCGACGCTTTCAGTGCCGCTATCGGCGCCGGTGCCGACGACGCTCCGGCCTGGAAACTTGTCGGTGAGATAAACCGCGTCATGGCCGCTGCCAATGAAGGTCGTATTGACTCCCGTGCTCTCCCGCAAAATCTCCGCACCACAGCCCTCAAACGTGTCAACATGGCGCTCCGATGGCTTGTGCGCGACGATGGCATCGTCGATATGGGGGTATGGACAAGCATTCCAAAAAGCAAACTCTATATCCCGCTCGATGTGCATGTCGGCAATACGGCTCGCCGACTCGGTCTGATCGACCGCAAAGCCAACGATCGCCGCACCGTGGAACTGCTGACCTCCCGCCTCCGCTCCTGGCGTCCCGACGACCCCGCGATCTACGACTACGCCCTCTTCGGCATTGGAGTCGGCGGCGGCAACCGCGACTGATAAAAATTTGCAGATAAAAGTAAATTTCACTAACTTTGCGTAGAATATAGAAGAATCTCTAATACAAAATTTTGGATACAGACCCTTTACCAACCTCTCACCCTCTGCTGACGATGCTTCTTTCGGCATCGTCGGCCATCGAATTTCATGCCCCGGATAGCTGGGGCGCCTGGATTGCAATTGTCGCCATAGCGATCGGATGCCTCTGTGTGTCGGCTTTTGTCAGCGGTAGCGAGATCGCATATTTCGGACTGACTCGATCCGATGTCGATTCACTTCGCGATTCCGAATCTCCCGATAGCCGACGCGTCATGGGATTGCTTCGCAATTCGGAAAAACTGCTTGCCACAATCCTTATAGCCAATAATCTCGTGAATATCACGATGGTAGTGTTGCTGACATTCGCCATCGGCAAGACCGTCACGTTTCATTCCGAACTGCTCAACTTCCTGCTTCAGACCGTATTCCTAACATTTTTGCTCCTACTCTTCGGCGAGATAATGCCGAAGCTCGTGGCTCGCGGCAGCACCATGAAGTGGGTGTTGGCCTCAAGCGGCGCGATGGGCTTCCTTGAGCGTATACTTTCTCCAATGGCGGCGATTATGGTGCGCTCGACATCACTCATCAACCGCATCGTGACCAAGAAAGAGGAGCAGATTTCCACCGACGTGCTCGAACGCGCCCTCTCCATCTCCGACATCAAGGAGGGGCAGGAAAAGGAGATGCTTGAAGGCATCCTGAGCTTCGGCGAGAAGGAAGTGGCCGACATCATGATATCACGTGTCGACGTGACCGCCGTCGAATATCACGCCACATGGGATGAAATAATTCGCGTCATTCTCGATTCCGGCTATAGCCGTATTCCCGTCTACGACACATCTCAAGATACGATCCGTGGCATCCTGTACTCCAAAGACCTGCTTCCATATATTGGCCGGAGCGACAATTCATTTCGTTGGCAATCATTGATTCGCGAGGCGTTTTTTGTGCCGGAATCACGCATGATCGATGATCTGCTTGAAGACTTCCGCAAGCGCCGCATTCATATAGCCATAGTGGTGGATGAATACGGCGGCACTCAAGGCATTGTCACACTCGAAGATATCATCGAAGAGATCGTCGGCGAGATTGATGATGAATATGACGCTACATCTTCGATGAGTCGCAAGGTCGGACCCGACACATGGATCATCGACGGCAAGATATCGCTCGGCGACCTTTGTCGCGTGCTTCAGATCGATGAGGAGGAATTGGGAGATGTCGGTGAGGCTGAGACTCTTGCCGGATTGCTATTGGAAATAAAGGGTGATTTCCCTCAGGCCAAGGAGGTGCTGGAGCGCGGCGTATGCCGCTATCAAGTGCTCAAACTCGAGCGTCATCGAATCACAAAAGTGAAAGTGATGCTCCGAAAAGGAGAAGCCTACGGCAAAGAGTCGTCGACTGTCGGCGACAAGAATGATTGATCTGATCGCAACTATAGAAATTACGCATGGAGACAGAATTTATATATTGGCGCCACGACACGAGTGTCGGAGTGCGCGTCGAAGAGCTTTCCGGAGGTGAGGATAAGTCGCCGAAGATATGGAAGGTGATGGCTTTGCAGGTGTTTGGCGAGCAGGGGGGCGACCGTTATCGCGAGATCGGTCATTACACTTCCGGTGCGCCATACCTTGAGGATTCGCAACAGCGTATATCAGTGTCACACACGCCGCGGTTTATGGTCGTGGCGTCGTTGCCGCGCACTCCCGAGGCCGATCTGAGCCAATTCAGCCAGCGCACGGCGATGGGTATTGATGTCGAGAAGCCCGACCGCGAGCAAGCGTTGCGTGTCGCCGACCGTGTCATGACTCCCGCCGAGCTGCAACTCTGTGAGGAGTATGCATCGGCGCTGCCGCTTGATGCTGAGGAAGCCCGCGTGCGCGCCACTGTGCTTGCCTGGACTGTCAAGGAAGCGCTCTATAAAGCCGCGCTCCAGGAGGGACTCGATTTCCGCGAATGTCTTGTCATCCGGCGTCTCCCCGAGATCTGCGACTCGCCGCTTGCTGCCTCACCGCGTTATGGCGAGGCTGAAATCCGCCGCGACGACATGCCTCCGATCCCCATGCGTCTATTCACCTACCTCTCGGAGGGTCACATCGTCACAATCGCATTAGCTGCCAAATGCGCCACATTCAAAAAGCACTGATCCGCGCATCTCTAATCCGCGATCGCCCGCAATGACAATCAGGATAAGTCGCGACAACGTCGCGACTTAGACAATCTCTAACAAATTTACAATTTTTTTGTGATTTCGGAATGCAACCGTCGGCAACGTCGGGGCGTTTTTAATGGCAAAGAGCGATGCTCGCAGGCAATGCAGTATGCTTTAAGCTATCGATATCGCGTAGCGATGCGCATGCTTTCAGCGATGGTGATGCCGGGCCTCGCTCTGACAGCGCCATGCCGATAGTGGGATGGTGCAACTCCGATCTGATGGAGGCCGCTTCAACGCTGCCTCCGAGTGGTCACACTAAAAAATTATCGATATGTTAGACGAATTGAAAGATAAGGCCGCCGACCTTATGAATAACGAGACTGTAAAGAATGTGGCCGATAAGGCCAAGGAGTTTGTCAATACAGAAAAGGGTCGCGAGACTCTCGAGGCCGCCAAGGAAAAGGTGGAAGATTTTGTCGAGGAAAAGACCGGTGGAAAGGGAATCTTCGGCTTCGGTAAAAAGGACGAGTGATCATCGCTGATGATCCACCGATCCGTCGCCGGATAAGCCCGATCAATGCTGATCCGAACGGATCGATCGTGGTGAGCGACCGATCGGAGTCGCCCTCCGCAACGCTGTTAAGAACAAAAAATATGCGATGCTCTCGCTGAGAAAGCATCGCATATTTTTTTGCTATTGCATGGCGCCCGATCCGGACGCGGCTGGAATCAGTTGTTGCGGCCGCCGAAAATGCGGAGCAGGAAGAGGAAGAGGTTGATGAAGTCGAGATAGAGATTCATCGCACCCATTGTGGCGAGTTTGTCGGTCATTGCCGGATCAAGGCCGGCCTGAGCCAGACGACGCACTTGCTGCGTGTCCCACGCTGTCAGACCGATAAAGAGTGCTACTCCGACAATCGAGATGATCCATTCCATCGCGCTGCTGTGGAAGAAGATGTTGACCACCGACAGGATGATGACTCCGAAAAGACCCATCATCAGATAGCTGCCCATGCGCGAGAGATCCGATTTGGTGAAATAGCCATACACTGACATTGCTCCGAATGTGCCGGCAGTGATGAAAAGGGTCGAGACGATAGTGCCCAGACGATAGACGAGGAATATCGGAGCGAGCCATGCGCCCATGATCGCGGAATAGACGCAGAAGAGCGCAAGGACTGCCGTTTGGCTCATCTTATTCATTCTGACCGGAATCATGATGGCCATGGCGAACATCGCGATCAGCATTCCAAAGTATACGAGTCGATTGCCGAAAAAGAAACTCAGAGCAGCGGGCGAGGAGGCTACGCCGAGGGCACAGAACGCCGAAATGAGCAGGCCTACGAACATGCGCACATACACTTTGCGCATCACGCTGTTGAACTGAATCACGAAGCTGTTGCCGTGATTCATCTGATTCCCGTAATAGGGGGGAGGAGTGGGTTGATTCTTGTAATCCATATGATAGAGTGATTAGGTCGATTGACGATTATTTCCTAATTGATGATTATTTCGCAATTGCTGTCATTGATTAGAAACATTTTAGCCGGAATAGTTTAACGCCTCCGGCGCGGGGTGGCAATTCACACTATGCTTCGTGAAAGACAGAATATCTCATAATAATCAACGGAAAAACCTGTGATTTAGTTTATCCGCCATGGGGTCCGATCCCGGTCGGCCTCCATGGCGGCGACCGGAACGATCACATCCGCTCGGGCATCTCCATGCCGAGCAGCGCTACGCCCGAACGGAGTGTGCGGGCTGTCAGCGCCGAGAGATTCAGACGCAGACAGCGCACAGCCGCGTTCTCCTCCTTCAGCATCGGATAGTCGTGATAGAACTGATTGTATTCCTTGGCGAGGTCATAGCAATAGTTGGCGATCACGGCCGGAGAATAATTGCGACCGGCTTCGGCTACAACAGCCGGGAAATCGGCGATCTTCCGGATGAGGATCTGCTCCTTCTCGTTGGGCACGGCGTCGGCGTAAGAGCAGGAATCGAGCTCCTCGGCAGCGCGGCGGCAGATGCTGCGGATGCGGGCATACGTGTATTGCAGGAACGGACCCGTGTTGCCGTTGAAATCGATCGACTCTTTAGGATTAAAGAGCATATTTTTCTTCGGATCTACCTTCAGAAGGAAATATTTTAACGCTCCGAGGCCTACCATGCGTGCCACATCGGCCGCCTCATCCTCCGGCATATTGTCGAATCGGCCGGCCGCAGCCTCGCGTGCGTTGGCGATCATTGTGTCCATCAGATCGTCGGCATCAACGACTGTGCCTTCGCGTGATTTCATCTTTCCTTCGGGCAGCTCCACCATCCCATAGGAGAAGTGGGTCAACGATTTGCCCCATTTGAAGCCGAGCTTGTCGAGGAGAAGCGAAAGCACCTGGAAATGATAGTTCTGCTCATTGCCCACGACATAGATCATCTTGTCGATCGGATAATCCTGATAGCGGAGCTTGGCGGTGCCGATGTCCTGAGTCATATAGACCGATGTGCCGTCGGCGCGGAGAAGCAGTTTATGGTCGAGTCCGTCGGGGGTGAGGTCGGCCCAGACGGATCCATCCTCTTTGCGATACATGATCCCCTTCTCGATGCCGCCGAGCACAAGGTCCTTGCCTTCAAGATATGTGTCGGACTCATAATAGATCTTGTCGAAATCGACGCCGAGACGCTTGTAGGTGATGTCGAAGCCTGCATAGACCCATTCATTCATCATCTTCCAGAGGGAGCGCACTTCTTCATCGCCCGCTTCCCAGCGGCGGAGCATCTCGCGAGCCTCCTTCATCAGCGGCGAGGCGGCTTCTGCCTCTTCCTGACTCATGCCCGACTCCATAAGCTCCTTCAGCTCTGCTCGATAGTGCTTGTCGAAGGCCACATAATAGTCGCCGATCAGATGGTCGCCTTTCTTGCCGACCGATTCGGGAGTGGCTCCCTCGCCCCATTTCTTCCAGGCGAGCATCGACTTGCAGATGTGGATGCCACGGTCGTTGACGATGTTTGTCTTCACGACACGCTTGCCGTTGGCGGCAAGGATACGCGAGAGAGAATAGCCCAGAAGATTATTGCGCACATGGCCGAGATGGAGCGGCTTGTTGGTGTTGGGTGAAGAATACTCCACCATCACCAGCTCCGAATCCGGAGTCGCTTCGGTCAGTCCGAAATTCGGATCGGCCTGAATCTCATGGAGCAGGTCTTTCCAGAATTCCGCGCTTACAGTCAGATTGAGAAAACCGTTGACGGCATTGAAAGCCGCGATGGCCTCGACGTTGTCGACAAGCCATTGCCCGATTTCTGCGCCGGTGTCGGCCGGCTTTTTGCGCGAAGCCTTCAGGAAGGGGAATACAACCACAGTCAGATGTCCTTCAAACTCTTTCTTTGTCGGGGATACCTGAACGGTGGCGGGATCGATATCGGCGTCATAGAGCGCCTTGACGGCGTCGGCGACGCCTTTTGCGATTATCTCTTCTATTTTCACTGTCGTTTCGATTTTTTGGAAATGCAAATGCAACTACAAAATTACAAAATAATTTGCTTGTCGGCAAATAGCATGTTTTTCGCGGCGGATGGGCCGGGTAGTAAGTTAGAGGGTATGCGCGTCTGATTATTCGACGGGATCGATGCGCTCTTCGCGGATATACCAGACGTAGCCGCTGACCGACGTGGCGCCTGACGCTTCGCGGATACGCTTCATGTATCCCGCCACTTGCTTCTGATGAAGACCGCGCTTCTCCGACGATCCGAATTTATAGTCGATCACTACGGCATGGCCGTCGGGATAGAGGAGCACACGGTCGGGACGGTGCATGATCTCTCCGCGATGAAGCAGAGGCCTTTCGGCATAGACGCGCGCCGAGCCGTCAAACCATCCGCGATCGCGCACACTGACGAGCGCATCGCTGAGCAACGGCGTGTATTCGGCAATTTCGCGTCGCGAGATTATTCCCTTGACCCTCAGTCGCTCGAACGCGCGAGGAAGGTCGCTCTCAACCTCGACATATTCCAATACGGCATGCAGCAGACTCCCCATCGACCGCGGATCGACACGGTCGTCGTCGGCTTCGTCGAGGAAGGGTTTCGACGTCGCTTCATGGTATTGCAGCAACGGTCGGTCGGAATTGACGAAGTATTCCGTTATGTCGTGGGTCTCGGTGGTTGCGCTCGCTGATTTCTTTCCCCGCGCAAGATGTGCCGCCACGTCTTTCACCGGTGAGCCGAACGTGAAGCTGACTTCCGGCAGCCCCTCCTCGGCCTCCGTCTCCGCGATATCGGCTGTCGAGGCAAGCATGTCGGATTCGTCCTCCGCAGGCTCATAAAGGAATCCGATATCGAGCGAATCGGTCAAAATGCGCCGCATGTATTGCGCGAGATATTCAACATTCTCCGATTTTCGAGTCGTTCTCTTTTTAGTAGGCTCCATCTCCGGCCCGGTGATTGAAGCCTTGCGAAGAATCTCAAGCCTTTCGGGATCGGTCTCGGGCAGAAAGATATAGAGCTCGGTGCGGGGACGCGTCATGGCCACATAAGCCTTGTTGAGCAGATCGACTTCCAGAAGATGCAGCTCCTCCCGATATAGATCGGCATAAGGGGTATTGAGCCAGGATGTATCGTTCTTTATCTCGTCTTGAGAGATATGGCCCATGTTGATCGGTACGCATCCCGGCATTCTGTCGGCCATCGGGAAATCCTCCGGCACATCCACCCAATGCCACTCCTTTTTCAGCCTGAAACGCAGATTGATATCCGGGAGAATCACACATTCATATTCGAGCCCCTTCGATTTATGGATGGTCAGCACGTTGACGGCGTCGGTGCCGTCGGGTGATGAAATGCAACTGTTGGCTCCCGAGCGTTTCCACCATTTCAGAAACGATGCGATGTCTGTGGGGTAGATGTCGCAATAATCAATCACAGCATCCTGCAGCGCGGCCAAAAACGCGGCTTGATCCTCCTTCAGTTCGCGAGGCACGAATGTCTCGATCATCGCTTCGACCAAAGAGGGGAGTGTCACTGCATACATCTCGGCCAGAATATTGTCGATTATATCATGCATTGTGTCGCCTTCAAGGAAACTCTCGATCGATTCCTGAAGCGACATTGATGGATTCTGCAATGAAAAATACTGATAGCGTGTGGCTATATCGGTCCAGTTGATCCGGCGTCGTGTCGCCGTGTCGGTGTCAGGCTTATCGCTCTTGCCGGCCTCGTCGACGCCTGCGCCTTCGATGCCGCTCTGCACCATCCTCAGGCAATTGATCACGATATTGACGGCCTCCGACGACCCGAGTGTCAGCGAATCCTCGCTGACGAATTCGATCGGACGCGCTCCCCCGGGAAGATTCTTGTTGGAATCCATGATATAGGAAATCAATTGACGTCCGGGATCTTTGCGATCGACGAGGATGGCTATGTCGCGCTGGCGGTAGCCACGCTGAATCAGCGAGATGATAAGCCGGCGCACCCGCTCCATGACGGCCTTCGGAAGGGCTGTGGCGGAGTCGTCGGAATTGGCGGTCTTGTCGGGGTTATAGAAATTGACTTTGACAAAACCCTCTTCGCTATCGGCTTTATCCCTGGCCGCGGGATATTGCACAGTGTTGGCATAAAGTTCGGAGATCTCGCGACTCAACGCTCCCGAGAGATTGCGGAAGAAGAAATTGTTGAATTCCACGATATGGCGTGCGCTGCGCCGATTGGCGTTCTCCATCTTTGCATATCCGCGCAGCAGCGAGTCGGGAAATGCGGCGGGCACTTTCTGAGTGATAAGTGTCGGGTCGGCGCTTCGGAAGCGATAGATGCTCTGCTTGGCGTCGCCGATGATAAGATTCTCGTGTTTATGGCTTTCGCTTTCGCGAAGAAGGGGGAGAATGTTTTCCCATTGCAGCTTGGATGTGTCCTGGAATTCATCGATCAGAAAATGGTGGAGGCGTGTGCCGAATCGTTCGTAGATGAATGGCACATCATCGTCGGCGATGATGCGGCGAAGCATATTGTTGGTGTCGGAGATCTTCATCGCCCCGGTCTCGACGAGAATCGAATCGATGCGTTCGGTCAGTTCGCGGATAAGTCCGATGCGGGGATAGCCTTCGGCATATTTCGACCATAGCAATCCCTCTCCCTTGCGGAAGGCCTGCCATTCGTCGAAAGCGTCGTTGAGTTCGGTCAATGCAGCCACGGGTTCTGCCGCCTGCTGCATGATCAATTTCTTAGCCTCCCCCTTGATATCGGAGCTGAAGAAATTGGCCGCGGTCCACTCTTTGGCGCCCCATGCGAAGTCGCTGTCGGGGCGGCCGTCAGGATCAAGAATCCTGCTCAGTTGCTTGACTGTGCGCGACTTTCCGGCTATATATGGCGTGATATCATTGAGCGAGGAGTTGTTGTCGGCACTTCCCGACGGGCTCGTCGACAGGGCGGCAATGGCTTTGAATGCGTCCGCCACCTTCCCGGCTGCATCGCGCATGCGTCCGAAGAGAGTGGCATAGCGGCCGGCGAAATAGTCGCAGATAGCCTTGTAGTCGCTCAGCAGGTCGTGGTCGGAGTTGAAATAGTCGTCAAGTTTGGCGCGGGCCGACTTGTTGGACTCCTTCTCGAGCTCCTCGGCCATCTTGACGATTTCGCGAAGCACCCCCTTCGATCCCGTAGCACCTTCTGCCTGCGAGAATACATTCCAGCGCCGTTCGCCCTTCTCCAGCGCGAGGCGGATCAGATGTCGGATCCAGAACGTCGGAGCCGGAGCAAGCTTGGATGCACCCAGCTCTTCGATTATATTGTCGACTGCCTGGCGATTGACGAAAGAAGTGTCGATCAGCAATTCATAGCTTTCGGGGAGTTCGGCCTCATAAGCGAATGTGCGCAAAATCGCCTGAAAGAAGGAGTCGATTGTCTGCACATTGAAATCGGAAAACTTATAGAGGATATTATTGAGCACAGTGCGGCAGGCATGGCTGATATCCTCAATTCCGGCGTCGAACTCCTCCATGAAATCGAGCAGATAATCGGTCTTGCCCGGATGAGCGGGGTCGACGTTATAAGCAAGATCGTTGAGTCTGGCCATGATGCGGTCTTTCATTTCGGCTGTGGCCATATTGGTGAAAGTGATCGCAAGGATATGGCTGAGCGAGTCGCGCAGTTCGGCATCGGTGCGCAGGCGCGGAGCGGAGTCGTCGATAGCTGTCGATATCAGCAGTCGGATAAACTTCTTGGTCAGAGTATATGTCTTTCCGGAGCCGGCTGAGGCGCGTTGAAGGGTAAGCATCTTCGGAATGTCGGGGTGAAAGGGTGAAGCTGTTGAATTGAAAGTGAGTGTCGAGACACACTCGTTTATTTCTTGATTCTGTAGCCTTCGGCGATGAGGATTTCGCGGGCGCGGTCGCGTCGGTCGCCTTGCAGCAGGATTTCGCCGCCGCGAGCCGATCCGCCACACCCGAGCCGCTGTTTGAGGAGGCTTGCGATGCGGGTCAGCTCATCGTCGGAGAGTGAGTCGAAGCCGGTGATGATGGTGGCCGGCTTTCCGGCGCGACCTTTTTTTTCGTAGAAGAAGCGGATGGGGAGAGATGTGGTTTCGGCCTTGCCGGCGTCGGCCTCGGCTTGGGCCGCTTCGTTTGGTTCGGGATCGCCGGGGGGCAGAGTGCCCGAATCTTGGAGGCCGGCGAGAATATCTTTCCAGGACATAAGGTGAGGGGAAGTAAAATTGATTGATGTGAAATGGCCTAAAGAAAACTGACAACCGCACCCGGCTCCGGGCCTGTCGTGACGACATGTCGGGAGCCGGATGCGGCGTAAAAATTCAGGTCAGCCTAAGGCGATTATTTGCCCAGGTTGTCGGCGGGTTTGAACTTCGCGGTCTTGCGCGCAGCGATGGTGATTTTTTCCTTTGTGCGGGGGTTGATGCCGCTGCGTTCGGGCTTTTCGACCATGCTGAAAGTGCCGAAGCCGATAAGCTGCACTTTATCATCGTTGGCGAGAGCCTGGGCGATAGATTCGAGTGTGGCTTCGAGAGCTGCTTTGGCGTCGACTTTGTTGAGGTTGGCCTTGGCGGCGATTTCGTTGATAAGATCTGTCTTGTTCATAAATTATTTGGATTTTATGTGATGGCGTGAGATAAGTCGGTAGCGAAAACAAAGTAATCGATACCAACCCCCAAGTCTCCCAATAGCTGCATACGTTGGAAAATCCTGCGCGCTCATTAAAGCGTTGAAGCGGGGTGTGAGTCCATGTATAAAACCATCGTCCGAAGCCTGTGGTTAGACAGAAAACGGATAACCAAAGGCAAATTTAACGATAATTATAAGACTTTCAAATAAAAAATGAGATTTTTTAACTTCAGGTCCCGTTTTTTTGTAAAAATACGCTCTCAGAGGGGCCCGAAAGGGGAAATACGCCTGAATTTTTTCAATTTACGAGGGTCGGGCGTGGCTATGTGGCCATTTTTTACTAATTTTGTAATATATAGCATAACTGAATATATGTCATCCCAACGACTTCCCGCGTGGCTTGAGCGGATTCCACCGGTCACACGCAATCTTTTGATCATAAATATTCTCATCTGGCTGATTGAATTTGTCAGCGGTTCGTTCGGAGTGCGTCTGATGGATATCCTCGGGCTGCATTTCTGGGGATCGGATAAGTTTAATCCGGTGCAGTTGGTGACCTATATGTTTCTTCACGACCGCGACACTATCCTTCATCTGGGCTTCAATATGTTCACCCTCTGGATGTTCGGCCGCATACTGGAGAATGTGTGGGGCGCGAAGCGCTTCTTCATGTTCTATATGGTCTGCGGTATCGGCGCGGCTTTGGTGCAGGAAGGGGTGTGGCAGCTGACGTGGATGCACGATTATGTATCGGGCATCGCTCGGCTCAACGGCATGTCGACCGGCGCTATGGCCGAGGCCGTCGCTTCGGCCCCGGGCTATTTCGCTTCCGGAATGGCGCAGCTGAAAAACGCGATGCTGACCGTAGGCGCGTCGGGGGCGATCTTCGGACTATTGCTGGGATTCGCGTTCGTATTTCCCAATCTCCCGATGTATCTCTTCTTTATCCCGGTGCCGATCAAGGCAAAATATATGGTGATTGGCTATGGCGTGCTTGAGCTGTTGCTCGGAGTCAGCGGCAGCGTCAGCTCGGTGGCCCACTTCGCGCATTTGGGGGGAATGATATTCGGCCTCGCAATGCTTCTTTATTGGCGTCATAAAGGGACACTGAATGGAAATCGAGGGTTCTTTTATTGATTCTCGGAGGGGAAGAACTGCGTCGCGGCCCGCATGGCGATGCGGCGACTATCTTCTATGGCTTATCATAGGGACTAATATGGCGCTTTTCATCGCCGGACTTTTTATCCCGCAGTTGCGCGCGACATTGATGCTTCACGCCGGCAGCTTCGGAGTCGACGGCGCCTTTTGGCCGGGTGTGGTGTGCTATATGTTTGTGCATTCAGGGCTGTCGCATCTTTTGGCCAATCTTCTTTTCCTCGCCTATGCCTGGCAGAGAGGGTTGATTGAATACGGACTGTGGCGTGTGGCCGCGATCTATGCAGTCGGCGGTATGGCCGGTGGCATTGCGTTCATAGCGGCATCGCTTTGGGGCGACACTGCCGGATTGTGTGGAGCCTCGGCCGGAGTGCTCGCTCTCTGCGGATCGCTTCTCCCGGCCGCATCTGCCACTGAGCAGCGACTCGATTCGGTCAAGCGTCACTTGCCCCCCGCGGTGTCGCGATGGCTTCCCGCACGTATCAGAATGCGCACACTTGTGGCGATAATCATCATTTCCACGCTTCTCTCCAATCCGGGAGTGCAGGCGTTGGCGGTGCATATTGCCGGTGTCGCTGTCGGATTCGCGATGGGCTACCTCTTCTGCCGCAGGCGTATGGCTTCGGAATCAGGAGGCTCACTTTCTCAGGAATATCCGGCGTTGATCGACAAAGTGCGACAATCCGGCTATTCATCACTTAGCGCCGATGAGCGTCGGATTCTTAACGGCATCGGCAGCCGATCTGAAAAAGCGAGAAACGGCTTCTCCGAGGCATGACCGCAAAATTGACAATAGATATACATATAACTAACCCGAAATAAAGTGTTTATTATTTCTCCGATCGTAAGACTCGTATTGAAAATCGCTACGATCATTCTCTACATTCTGACAGCATTCTGCTGTTTTGGCGGCGCTGTGTCGCCTGAGATCTTCCCGCTCGGTTCGATGGCTGTGATCGGTATGCCGGTCATGCTGACGGCCTCGGCTGTAGTCACCATCGCATGGTTCTGTTTCGGCCATTGGATCGTCGGCGCTATAGGCGTGTTGATGTTCGCACTCTGTCTGTCGCCGATTAAAATGTGGTTTCCGATGAATTCGCCGACAGAGCCTGAACCCGAAGCGCCGGTGCTGACAATTCTGACATGGAATATCCTTCATGGAGCCGACCTTGAACAGCCCGACAGCAAAGACGCCCGGACATTGCGCAAGATTCTGGAAGTGGATGCCGATGTGGTGTGTCTGCAGGAGATATTCGCCTTCAGCGATCGTTGTCTTTCGCATTATTCGCAGGAGCTTGTCGACTCGCTCTATGCCAAATATCCCTATCAGCTCGGCGACGGCACATGGGATCTGCGTATCCTTTCGCGCTATCCGCTGCGCCATATCTATTTCGGCTCGCTCAATAGCTTCACTCTCTCTGAATATTTTACAGTCAAGACCCCAACACGCGAGATAGCAATGGCGAATGTGCATCTTCCGTCGTTTGCTCTCGATGAGAATGAAAAGGGTATTTTCTCTGTGCCCAAGACCGGCGGAGCCAAGGAGAAGGAGAAACTCGGATTGAGGATCCTTCATAAGATGGAATATGCGTTTCCGATCCGTGCGGAAGCCGCACAGAAAGTGCTGACAGGCTTTGAGGGGCTCGCAATGCCGACAATCGTCTGCGGCGATTTTAATGATGTGCCCGCCTCCTGGACCTACCGCCTCTTCCTCAAAGCCGGATTCCAGGATGCTTATGTCGCCACCAATTTCTTCCCGACTTATACCTTCTATCCGCATCTTTTCTATTTCCATCTCGATCAGATCTTTTATCGCGGTGCTGTCCGACCTCTGAGTGTGGAGCGTGTCGATATGCATACCTCCGACCATCTCGGCCTCGTCGCGAAATTCCAGATCTTGCAGGGGTATTGATGAGGTTTTAGGTTTTAGGTATTAGGTTTTAGATTTTAGGTTTTAGGATAATTGGTCTAATTAGGCTAATGGGGCTAATTAGGCTTTAGGGGCTTTCGGGGAGGGAGATGCGATTGTTTGCATCGGAATGAGTGAACCCATTTTTAACTTATAAATAATAAACTTAGCGCAACGTGAAAAAACTCGCTTTGACTATCGCGGCAAGCCTTACGATCGGTGGCGCCGCTTCTTCGGCTCTGGCGCATGAGAATCCGTTTCTCAAGCCATATGCCACACAGTATGAGATCGCTCCTTATCAGGAGATAGAAATCGGTGATTTTATCCCCGCTATCAAGGCGGGTATCGCCGAGCAGAATGCCAATCTCGAGAAAATCATCAACGACAAGGCTACGCCGACTTTCGACAACACTATCCTTCCGCTCGAGGATCTCTCGCCGATCCTGGAGAGAGTGGCGTCGGTCTATTATCATTTCGACAACGCGTTGTCGACTCCCGAGTTTGCCGCTCTGGCCGATGAGGCAATCCCCTTGCTTAACGATGCGGCCAACAGCGTCAATCTCAATGATGCCCTTTTCAGCCGTATCAAAGCTGTCTACGACACTCGCGATTCGCAGAATCTGACTCCCGTCCAAAAGCGTCTCGTAGAGAAGTATTATCGCCAGATGGCAGAGCAGGGTGCGGCTCTTCCGTCCGATAAGAAGGCGCAGCTCGTCGATATCAACAATCAGCTTTCACGCCTCTTTATCCAATATAACAAGAATCTGCTGAATGCCACCAACGCTTTCTTCGTGCATGTCGGCGAGGAGGCTGTGGCCGGTCTGCCCGAGTCGTCGCTCGCGCAGGCTCGTGAGGAAGCCGCATCGCGCGGCCTCGACGGCTATGTGTTCACGCTCCATGCTCCGAGCCGTCTGCCGGTGCTCCAGAGCGCCGACAATCGCGATCTGCGTCAGGCTATCTATGAGGGATATATCAATCTCGCGTCGTCAGGCGAAAACAATAATCTTCCTGTCATCGCCGAGATAGTAAAGCTTCGCGCCGAGAAGGCCAAGGTGATGGGTTTCGACAATTTCGCTCAGATGATGACTTCGCGAGTGATGGCCAAAACGCCCGAGGCCGCCGAGAATCTGCTGATGCAGGTGTTCACTCCGGCAGTAGCCCGTTCGGCGGAGGAAGTGGCCGACATGCAGGCAATCGTCGACGCCGAGGGTGGCAATTTTAAGATCGCTCCCTGGGATTATTACTATTATGCCGAAAAGGTCAAGAAGCAGAAGTATGATCTCGATGAAGCGGAGATCCGTCCCTATTTCTCGCTTGAGAATGTGCTGAAGGGTCTCTTCGGCGCCGCCGAGCGTCTTTACGGCATCAAGATGGTCGAGCTCCCCGACGCACCGAAATATATGGACGAAGTGACTGTCTATGATGTGCAGGACGCGAAGACAGGCGAGCATATCTCGGTGTTTATGACCGACTTCTTTCCGCGCGCATCGAAGCGCCAGGGCGCATGGATGGAGCAGCTTCAGGCCGCCGGAGAGTATCAGGGAGGTGTTCAAAAGCGTCCGATCGTCTATAATGTCGGCAATTTCACTCGTCCCGCAGGCGACACTCCGGCTCTGCTGACTATCGATGAGGTGGAGACAACTTTCCATGAGTTCGGCCATGCACTGCAGGGAATGCTGACGCGTGCTCCTTATAAATCGCTCGCCGGCACCAACGTCGACCGCGACTATGTCGAGATGAGTTCGCAGATGAATGAGCATTTTGCCTTCACTCCCGAACTCCTGAGAGAATATGCGCGCCATTACGCTACAGGCGAGGTGATTCCCGATTCGCTGATCAGCAAGCTCAACGCATCCTCGAAATTCAACCAGGGCTTCACCGCAACCGAGCTCGCCGGCGCCGCACTCCTTGACCTCGCATGGGGCAAGCACAACGGCGAGAATGTCGATGTGCTCGCATTCGAGAAGGAAGTGGCCGACCGCATCGGCATGCCGGCAGAGATCACATTCCGTTATCGTTCGCCCTATTTCAAACATATCTTCGGCGACGATGGCTATGCATCGGGCTATTACACTTATCTTTGGAGCCAGGTGCTCGAAGCCGACGCCTGGGAGCAGTTTGAGGAGAAAGGCGTTTTCAATGCCGAGAACGCAGCTTCGTTCAAAAAGAATATCCTCGAAAGCGGCGACACGGAAGACGCGATGGTGCTCTTCGAGCGCTTCCGCGGCCATAAGCCCGACGCCCACGCACTTCTGCGTCTGCGCGGCTTCGAATGAAGCCCCTTGTCAATAACTTGTGAATATCCCTTCGATTGTCAATAACTTGTTGACAAATATTGACACGATAATAAAAAGCGATCCCTGCCGACTGAAGTCGGCAGGGATTCCTTTTTTCGAGATATTGTGAGTGTGGTAGTGATTGAGTCTGTGTCGGATAGGGAGCCCGAAGCTCCCGGAGATTGAAGGGGATCAGAAGATCACCTGCAGACGAGCCATGATGGCGCTGAGCGAAGTCGGATTGGGCGAACCGTCCCACGTGTGAGTGTAGGAGTAGTGGAGACGTGCGATCATGTATTTATTGATCTGATAGTTCAGTGTGGCTGAGAAGTCGTTGAGTCGGCCGCCATAGATTCCGGCAGAAGCATCGGTCAGCGAAGTGTAGTTGTAGTTGAGCACAAGCTCGAGAGTCTTTGGAGCCGGAGTCGCGATGCCGCCGCCGACGCTGTCATAGGTGTAGCCATTGCCGAGAAGCATGCCGCGGAGTGTGACGTAGGCGCCTTGCGCGTTATAGGCAGAAAGGCCGTTGCGACGATTGACATTCACCCAGAAATACTGCGATTCGAGAGCAAGACGCTGATAGCTGAGCAGGAGTTCGGGCGAGAGCTTGAAGAGATTCTTCGCGTCAGTGACGTCCGCTTTCAGAGCTGATATCTGCTGGATTCTCGAAGGGAAGTTGGCGGCAAACTGGAATGCGTTGTGAGTGTCGGGATCGCCATAGCGCTGGGGAGTGCCGAAAGCGCCGGATATGCCGACCTGCACCATTTTGCCCGCTTCATGGAACGGACGATAGACAAGGCGAGAGCGCACTCCGTAGCCTTCCTGGGTGAACTGAGTCGGACGCAGGATGTAGTTCGTGGCGGATGGCTCGACATGGAAGGATGCGGTAGCCAGGAATTTATCGCCGTTGTATTCGTATTGTACGCCAATCTGACGGGCATCGTTGAATACGGAGTTGGAGATCGGCTCTTCCATAGTCGGCTTCATCGAGCTTGATGTGGCGCTCTGCAGACCGAATTGATGGATAAACGAACCTACCTTAAGTATGTTCTGTTCATTAAATGTGTAGCCGATACTGAGGTCTTTGAGGCCGACCTTGCCATAGGCAAAGCCTACATCGATTTTGGCATCCCATTTGCCATATTTCATTTTCGCACCGAGGCGGACATCGGGGATTGCAAAGCCGTCTTTGAAGAGGTCTTTATCAGGGGAGATAAATGCTCCTGCATCCATGAGGATACGTCCTGTCGGTTTGATTTCAAACTTCGGTTTATCCGTAGCGGCCTGCGGATCGGCCTGTAGAGTTTCCGGATTCTGTGCCATGGCGGGCAGAGCGGCTGCGATGGCAGCGGCCAGTATAATAGATGTTCTCATAGCTGTTTAAATTAGATAAGTTCTTCTTCGCGAGGCGCTGACAGCCTCGTTCGGATTGTGGTGAATGTTGATCGGATTGAAGGCGGGAGAGGAAGTGAGTCCTGCGGAGCCGGCGTCCATGACGCCGGCTCCCGGCTCAGGATATAGAATATAGTGGATTGCGAATCGGTCAATATCGGTTCAATGTGCTTTCTGCGGACGGCTTCCGGGTTTCACGAGGCCATCTTTTTTCTTCTCGGCGAATTCCTTTTTGGCTTTTTCAAGCTGAGCGGTGAATGCCGGATCGGCGTGGAGGCGGGCTACAATGCCTGAGCCAACGATGCGGCCGGCGTCGACGTCGCTTTGGAAGTGATAGCCGCAGATGACGCGGGATTCACCCATCTGGTAGCCGCGCTCGAGAATCTCGTCCTGGCGGTCGGGGTTAAGTTCGGTCAGAATAAGTGCGGTAGCCCAGCCGATTGAAGTGTGGCCCGAAGGATAGGAGCCGTTGGTGGAGAGCTCGGCCTGTTGTTCGGGATTGCATGTGTCTTCACCGAAATATGAGAAGGGGCGCGTGCGGTTGTAGTAATTTTTAGCTTCGCGGGTGGCAAGGTCGCCGGCGTCTTCACGCATGCCGACGATCAGTTTGTAGATCTCGGGAGTAGTCTCGGGAGAAATATAGATTCCGAACGATTCAGAAAAAGCGTCGGGAAGATTCTGACCTTCTACGCGGGCGTCGCGGAAAGCCTGTTCGCCGCGGGGAGTATTGCGTATCGACTTGCCCCAGTCGTAACGGGCCTTATCGTAGAGAAACTGCAGGCCGTCGGCTGCAGGGGGGCCGGGGAGGAGCTTAAGACTGTTGGGAGCGTCCCCTTCATAAAGGAAGAATACATCGGGGTTTGTGGAGTGATCCTTTACTTTGGTTTTGGCGTCTTGTGCAAAAACCGGGGAGAGGCAGAGAGCCGCGAGGGCTAAGGCTGTGAACCGAAGTATTGATTTCATAGTCGTGTGTTTTTAAGTTATAGTGAAAAGGTTTGATTATCTTTTTTATGATATCTTAACATGACGCGAGATGATATGGTTTTGAAAAATCATATGTTATGCAACATGATTTTTGAATAGTTTTTCAATATGCATTTTTAGGGGAAGCGACAAGTCGCGGTTGCAATCTATTGAATAGCAAAGGGATTAAAAAGCTTCGGCAGAAGAAGCGTCAGGGAGGCTGAGGCTTCTTCTGCCGAAGTAAGCGGATTGGATCCAATCGGGATCAATCCGGTGTGATCATAGGAGTGAGTTGATTTCATCGAGATTGCCGGGTCGGGCCGAGATGTCGCCGCGCGCATCGATGACGAATACGGTGGGAAGCGATGTGACCATATATTTGGCGCAGATGTCGTTGACTTCGCTGACTGTGGCGAAGACTGTGGTCCAGGGAAGATTGGAGGCTGCGTTGCGCCAGGTCAGACGGTCGGCGTCGACCCCGACCTGATAGATCTTCACTTTCCCCGATTCATAGAGTTTTTTCAAGCGCGAATTGAGCGCCATTGCTTCGGGATCGGAGAAATCGGAGAATACGAGCAGAGTCGGTACCCCATGGCCAGCTATGTCGGAGAGAGCTACGTTCTTACCCGATTCATCGGGGAGCGAAATCGGGAAGAATCCGATCTCATCGGCTTCCATGACGTGGCGCTGTCCACGCTGTCCGGCGCGTCGGCGCATCCCCTCGGTGGCGGTGTTCTCAAGAAGAGCGCAACGCGGATCGTTGGGGCGAAACTCGCGGAAAGATGTGGCCACGGCTGCGAAGTAGGGGGCATCCTCGGCGGGAGTGAATAGGGGCCGGCCATCCACGGTCTTGGTCAGGATATAATAGCTGACCACAGATCCGCGGGCATTAAGCAAATATTCGGTGAAGATATGTCGCTTGAACGCCTTGGCTGAATCGGCGACACTGAGCTTGGCTGTCGATGTGAGCAATTCTTTCTCGAAGCGTGCGAGAGTCTCGGCGTTTTCGCTGCCCGAGAGGGTAAAGTCATGGGAGAAATTGGCTGCCGAAGCGGTCAGAGTCAATTTGTCGATCGAGTCAACCGGGAAATAGACGTATCTGCCTTCGAGATCAAGACGATAGATGTCGGGCGCCATCGGAGCGTGAGGCGAAAAACTGAACTTTCCCCCCGCTTTCAGGCTCGTGGAATCAATAGCCACCCATCGCCCCGAATTGTCGGCTTTCTCAAGCACTACCGTCTTTCCCTCACCCCCCTCGATTTCACCTTTGATCGAAAAAGAGGGGTCGGAGCAAGAGGCTGCCAGCAGCGGCAGTGAAAGGCATATGATATGTGAAAATTTCATGATTGGAAAACTTTAGAAAAAATAATTGGCACAAAGTTAGCAAAAAATAGGTGAAAAACATTGGGAGAAAGGTCATAAATGATTATCTTTGCAGAAAATATGCAGTAAACACAGTCGGTGCTTATCCTCCGGCTCCGGCGGCGATGCCCCGCCGGCGTTGAAGGCCGGGCGTCCCGACAGAACGCAGCGAAAGAAAACAATAAAGATTTTATGCTTAAACCGGTAAAAAAGACCATCGACCTGGGCGACGGTCGCCAGATCACGATCGAGACTGGCAAACTCGCCAAGCAGGCCGACGGCGCAGTCGAGGTGCGCATGGGCAACACCATGCTCCTCGCTACAGTCTGCTCCGCTCAGGAGGCCAATGAAGGAGTGGATTTCATGCCCCTCACAGTAGAATACAAAGAAAAGTACGCCTCCATCGGGCGCTATCCCGGCGGCTTCCTCAAAAGAGAGGGCAGAGCGAGCGATTACGAGATCCTCACTTCCCGTCTTGTCGACCGTGTGTTGCGTCCGCTTTTCCCGGACAACTATCACGCCGAGACATTCGTCAACGTCACCCTTTATTCAGCCGACGAGCATGACGCTCCCGACGCTCTGGCAGGCATCGCAGCCTCAGCGGCGCTGGCATGCTCCGACATCCCCTTCAACGGCCCGATCTCGGAAGTGAGAGTGGCCCGTGTCGACGGCGAGTGGGTGATCAATCCTACATTCGAACAGATCGAACGCGCCGACATCGAGCTGATGGTGGGTGCAACCTACGACAACATCATGATGGTCGAGGGCGAGATGAATGAAGTGTCGGAAGCCGATCTTCTCGAAGCTCTCAAAGTGGCTCATGCCGAAATCAAGAAGCATTGCCTGGCTCAGATCGAACTCATGAAGGAGGCGGGCAAGGAGACAAAGCGTGAGTATTGTCACGAAATCAACGACGACGCTCTCCGCGCCGATGTGCGTGAGAAGTGCTATGACAAGGCTTACGCCATTGCCAAGGCCGGCAGCGCCGACAAGCACTGGCGCAATGACTCGTTCAAGGCCATCCGCGACGAATATATCGAGTCGCTCCCCGAAATGACCGAGGAACAACTCGCTCTCTATAACGAAGATCAGCGCATCGCAATGGTGAAGCGCTATTACCACGATGTCGAGAAGGAGGCCATGCGCCGCTGTGTGCTCGACGAGGGTATCCGCCTCGACGGCCGTAAGACCACCGAGATCCGCCCGATCTGGTGTGAAGTCGACTATATCCCCGGCCCCCACGGATCGGCTATCTTCACACGTGGCGAGACTCAGTCGCTCGTCACAGCCACGCTCGGCACAACTCTCGACGAAAAGATCGTCGACGATGTGCTCAATCAGAGCAAAGAGCGCTTCCTGCTCCACTATAACTTCCCCCCCTTCTCGACAGGCGAGGCTCGTCCGCAGCGTGGCGTAGGCCGTCGCGAGATCGGCCACGGCAATCTCGCTCATCGCGCCCTGAAGAGAATGTTCCCCGACGGCTTCCCCTATACCTGCCGTATCGTCAGCGATATCCTTGAATCCAACGGCTCGTCGTCGATGGCCACTGTCTGCGGCGGCACACTCGCCCTGCTCGATGCCGGCGTCAAGATGAAGCGCCCCGTGGCCGGTGTGGCAATGGGTCTGATCTCCGACACTAACAATGTCAAATATGCAATCCTCTCCGATATCCTTGGCGATGAAGACCATCTCGGCGACATGGACTTCAAGGTGACCGGCACAGAGAACGGTATTACCGCCACTCAGATGGATATCAAGGTCGACGGCCTGAGCTATGAAGTGCTTGAAAAAGCGCTCGAGCAGGCCCGCCAGGGACGTCTTCATATCCTCGGCAAGATCGCCGAGACAATCCCCGCCGCCCGCGAGGACTATAAGCTTCATGTGCCGCGTCTGGTGACTATCGAGATCCCGAAAGAGATGATCGGCGCAGTGATCGGCCCGCAGGGCAAGGTGATCCAGGCCATGCAGGAAGAGACCGGCACAACCATCTCTATCGATGAAGATGAAAAGACGGGCGTAGGCCGCGTCGAGATCGCATCTAAGGATCGCGCCGGCATCGATGCCGCCCTGGCTCGCATCAAGGCTATCGTCGCTCAGCCCGAGGAGGGCGAGGTGTATGAAGGCACAGTGCGCTCGATTCTCGATTTTGGCGCGTTTGTAGAGTTCATGCCCGGCCGCGACGGACTCCTCCATATTTCCGAGATCTCCTGGAATCGTCTTGATTCGATGGAGCAGAGCGGAATCAAGGAGGGCGATAAGGTGAAGGTGAAACTCATCGAAATCGATAAGAAGACCGGCAAGTATCGCCTGTCGATGCGTGTGCTGACAGAGAAGCCCGAAGGCTATGTGGAGCGTGAGGCTCGTCCGCGTCGCGAAGGCGGCGACCGTGCACCCCGCCGCGAAGGTCAGCGTGGCCCGCGTCGCGAAGGTGCGGAGCGTGGTTCGCGTCGCGAAGGACAGCGTCCGCAGCGCAACGGCGGCAACCGCCCCTTCGCCGATCTGAAGATCAATACTGAAGATTGATAAGTCGGATCATAGATCCTAAAGATAGAAAATCCCCGCGATAGCCTCGGCCGTCGCGGGGATTCTTTTTTCTTATAAAGCCGAATTGTTATCTCAGCTATCTCAGCTATTCTGGCTATCTTAGCTATCTCAGCTATCCGCCGCTCAGAAGCGGATGCCGAGCGATAGCGAAGCGTTCTCAATGGCATTGAACACAGCGAGATGCCCCGTCTTATACAAATGGCCATCGGCTTTTCCGATAAGGCATAAAAAGAAGTCATTGTGGTTATAGGTCAGCGACATGCGGCCTTTGGCATTGAGCGAAAGCATCTTGCTGGAGCCTTCGTAGGAGTCTTCGGTGCAATGCATCACTCCGACCGAGGGCATGATCGTGATATTATAGAGTAGCCTCGGGGTTATCACCCAGTTGAACCCATAGCCGAATAGCAGGCAATAGTTGTGGTAGTTGAATTTATAATCCCTCATCTCCACTTTCATGTAGGGAATGAGGTAGTCGGGAAGTTGGGTGAAGTCGAGCCCGATATCCTCATAGGCATAGCTGAAGCCGAGGATAAAAGATCCGGCGCTCTTCCTTTGAAATTTCGAGTAGTAATAGGCCGCCCCGTTGGCATAGCGGCGGTTGTTGAAGTAGTAATATAGATCGGCCGTGAAGGAATGAAGATTGACGCCGGAGAAGTATTGGTTGAATAGATGGCTCTTGCGATAGTCGCCGAATGTGCGGATGTTGCTTCCTCCGGTGTTGGAGTTGATCGCGAGATCGACATTAAAGCGGGCTGTGTTGAATCCGAATTCGAATTTGCTGTGGTTGACGGGTTTGTTGAAGAAGAGATTCGAGAGGTCGAGAGTATAGTTGATGCTGACGGCCATATAGTGCAGGAATACTCCGGCGCTGGTATACGGAGTGGATATCAGCGTGATGGGCATCTTGCGATTGAGATTCATATGGTAGGAGTCGGTCCAGGCGTCGAAGGCGATGCGGGTTTTCCATTTCCGGCCGGTGCCGACTACGTATGTCGTGTCGTAGGAGTTGAAAGTCTTGTCGCCCCAATTGTAGACGTCGACACAGAATTTGATGAATCGGGGGTAGTAGACGGTCGTGTCGTGCATGTCGAGTTCCCCTTTCCATGCGAGTCGCCACCAATTGCGGTCGTGGCGGCGGATGGAGTCGAGACGTTCGGCTTCGGCGGTCGAATCTGTCGTGAGGGTAGAGAGTCTCATCGATATCGAGTCGGAATCGGATCGTTGGATGATATCGGTGGCGGTGGTTGTCAGTCGTCGGGTGATGTCGTCGCCGGCATGAGCCGTCAGCGGCATCAGAATTATAGAAGTCAGAATAGCGAGAAGATAGATATTGAATCGGGTCATGTTGGCGGTCGGGATGGGCGATGCTTCAGTTGGCGGGGATTGAATCGGGGGTTGAGGAGGGTTGGGATGTGATGTTGCGTTCGTCAAGTGCTTTCTGATAGCGTCGGGCGTTCTCGAGATGCTGCTGATAGTCGGAGGTGAAGTTGTGGGAGCCGGAGAAATCTTCTTTGGCACACATGTAGATGTCGTCGGAGGGAGCCGAGTCGAGTATGGCCTGCACTGTGGCGGCCGAAGTTGTGCGGATCGGGCCCGGGGGAAGGCCGTCGACACGATATGTGTTGTATGGGCCGGGAGCCGAGAGGTGTTGGCCGGTGATTCTCCGGATCGAGAAGTCTTTGAGGGCGTATTTGACCGTAGGGTCGGCCTGCAGCCGCATCCCTTTGTGGAGACGGTTGATATATAGTCGGCCGATGCGTCCTTTTTCGGAGGCCACTTGCGTCTCTTCGTCGACAATGGATGCGATCGTCATTATTTCGGCCGGGGTGAGTCCGAGCGAGTCGGCTTTGGCACGGTTTTCGGCATTCCAGAGCCGGCGGTAGTTGTCGCCGAGTTTTTCGATAAGTTGCCGAGGGGTGACGGTCCAGTATAAAAAGTAGGTGTCGTTGAGGAAGAGGTCGGGAGCCTGCTCCGGGGTCAGCCCGTATTGCGACAGGAGTTCGGGATCGCCGACGGCTTCTGCGAGTTCGGAGGCTGAGAAGTTGAATTTGGCGGCGACGAGGGGTAGAAAGGAGTCGAGGAGGCGGACGCCGTTGATTGTGAATCTGACGGGTGTCTGTGCCCCTCTCGAGAGAATTCTTGCCGCTTCGACCGGCGATGATCCTTCCGGAATCTCATAAGCGCCGAATCGTTGTGCCGGGGTGCGTCCGAGGGCATTGAAGGCCTTTAGGGTGCGGTCGGCATAGGCGGAGTCGAAATATTTTCCGAGGGAGTCGCGCAGAGTGGTCGGAGTTGCGGCCTTGGGTATGCGGATGACAACATCTCTGGCCGAGGAGGTCAGGCAGAATGGGCCTATAAATATCGCGGCGGCGATGATGAGGGCGCCGAAGATTGCGAGCGCGATCCAGAGAGCGGTGTGTCGGCGCGAAGTGTTGCCGGCGGGTCGGGAATCAGTCGTTGCCATTTTCGGAGGTTGGGAAAGTGTTGATGATGTCGGCGATATATTCGGCGTCGGCAGGGGAAATGTTGGCAATGGGAAGGCTTATGATGCGTGATGCCAGTCGGGTGGCTTCGTGGAGCGTGTCGCCGGTGAAATAGCCTTCGTAGCATGGTTGGTCGTGGGGCGCGACGGGGTAATGTATGTCGGTCGGGATTCCCTTGGATAGCAGATATTCGCGAAGGGCGTCACGGCGTGGGGAAGTGACGACAAACTGATGCCAGACTTGCCGGGTGTTGTCGAGGAATGCAGGCAGCCCGACCTCGGGATGGGCGATTCGGGCGCGATAGATGTCGGCGGCGGCGCGTCGGCGGTCGTTTTCCTCATCGAGGAATGGGAGCTTGACGCGCAGGAAGGCTGCCTGGAGCTCGTCGATACGGTTGTTGTAGCCGCGCATGACGTTGTGGTAGCGGCGGTCGGAGCCATAGCTGGCGAGAGTTCGGATGTCGTCGGCCAGACGGATGTCGGAGGTGACGACCATTCCGGCATCGCCGAGGGCGCCGAGGTTTTTGGTCGGATAGAAGCTGATGGCGGCCGCGTCGCCGAGAGCGCCGCATTGACGGGAGCCGTGGAAGCCTTCTGTAGCGGCTTCCGCGCCGAGCGCCTGCGCGCAGTCTTCGATGATGAGAATGCCCTTGTCGCGGAGTCGGCTGCAGACTTCTGCGTCCCAACAGGGAGATCCGTAGAGATGCACGAGCAACAGGGCGCGAGTGGCGGGAGTGACGAATGATTCTATTCGGGAGAAGTCGATATTGTGGGTGGCGGGATCGGCCGGGGCTGCGATGGCGCGCAGGCCGAGCTCAGTGACGGGGAGCACCGATGCAATGAACGTATTTGCCGGGACAATCACTTCATCGCCCGGTCGGAGTCGTCCTTCCTCGATCAGGGCGCGGAATATGAGTCGGATAGCGTCGAGACCGTTGCTGACGGCGATGGCGCGGGTGGCGCCGAGCCGCGTTGCGATTTCCGATTCGAGAGCCGATGTCTCCGGGCCGCACAGAAACCGGCCGGAATCGATCACTCTTTGAGCGGCGGCTTTGAGTCGGTCGGCATATTGGCGGTTGGATTCCGCGAGATCAAGAAAAACGATGTTGCGATCCTCAGTCATGATGGATATTTGGTGTCGATATGTCGACGGAATTCGTTGAAGTTGTGGATATATCCTTCCTCGCTGTACTCTTCGGAGCAGAGCACAAGCAGGATGGTGCCGGGTGCGAAGTCGCGCATATGGGTCCATACGTCGGGGGGGATGACAATCCCGTGGGAGGGGTCGTCGAAACGCCGGGTCATTTCGCGTCGCGAGTCGGTCAGGGTCAGAGTGAAAGCTCCGGCGATGCAGATGAGCACTTCGCAGTTGCTCGTGTGGGCGTGTCCGCCTCTGACGCCTCCTTCCGGCACAGCGTGGATATAGAACACTCGCTTGATAGGGAAGTGATAAGGCTCAGTCTCGCCCGAGGGGAGCAGACGGTCGAATCTGACGCGTTCGATGACATTAAGAATTCCCCGGGCAGGGTCAGCCACGCCGGGGAATTCAAGTATTCTTACGTTGTCGAGCGGTGTCATTGTCTCAACTCGTGGGGATTATTCGTAATCGCAGATGCGTGAGGCGTTTATGCGTCACTTATTTCTTCTCTTTGATCTTTTCGAGCTGGCGCTCAAGAGCCTCGAGACAGAGGTCGACAGCTTCTTCGAAAGTGTCGCAGGTCTTGGATGCAAAGAGTTCGGGCGATGCAGGCACATGGAGCTTGATCTGTGCCTCTTTGTTGTTGGAAGTTTCAGGCTTTACAACCTTGAGGGTCACTTCTGTTTCGGCGATGAAGTCGAATCGACGGAATAGTTTGTCGACTTTCTTATGGATGAAACTGCTCAGACGTTCAGTGATGTCGAAGTGTACGGCATTGATTTTTGCTACCATAGTCGATGTGGTTTTAAAGGTTATACACTTGTGTCTAGAGGATGGCGGCGTGATAGTCGGGGCGTCAGTCAGCGTGGCTGATTTTATGTGGCCTGTGTTCCCGCCGATATCCTCGCGGGATGTTCGGATGGCTCGGGTGAGACCGGGCGTGACCGGGCGTGTCTCGTCGGGAGAAAGGGAGGCGGGGAGTAGAGTTTTACAAAAGTAACAAAAAATCTTGAATTACAGTTCTGCAATCAACATTTTTTTTTCTCATAGTTTGCCGAGCGCGTTGAGAACGCCGTGAATTATTCGCTATCTGAGTTTTTGCGGCCGTGTGGATGAGCGCGGGCGTAGATGTCGCGGATTTCGGATGTCTGGAGGTGGGTGTAGCTGTCTCTTATTCACTTCTGACGCTGCCGACGAATAGAGA
>CAMWNT010000003.1 GCA_947175695.1 uncultured Porphyromonadaceae bacterium | reverse complement strand
GCCCATGCCTTATATCGGATGCCGTTGATGCCGGTGATGAATTCCTGTCCGGCTTCGGGACGGATGAAGATTTCGATGGGTTCGCCTTGGGCGAGAGCGGGGAGGGTGGTCGATTCGCAGACGCCGACTTCATTGCCGAGCTCGTCGAGCAGATAGGCTTTGAGTGTGACGTCAAGCGGGATTGTCGAGGTGGCTGTGGCCGACACGCCGAGAGTGTTGACATAGAGGTCTTCGAGCTCTTCGGAGTCCCAGTCGTCGCGGGTGTCGGTGTAGACGATCTGCGATCCGTCGGCGAGCGCGAGGGGAGCGCGGAAGAGGTAGTCGCCTTTGATGGATTCGATCTCACCTTCATTTCCGGCGGATCCGGGTTCGCGCAGGGGGAAGTTGGTGGCAGTGCCGTCAAGGTGGGGGTCGGTGAATTCGACAGCGACTTCATCGGGGAGGCCGTTGCCATAGAGCACGTCGCCGAGTTGCGCGAAGAGCAGCTTTTCGGCTCCGGCGTAGTCATCGACCGTGTTCAACTGCGAGCCTTCGGGGGAGATGGCGAATTTATAAGGGCCGACGCCATTGTCGTGGCCGACGCGGATATAGTTGTCCATCGTCAGGGGCGTTCCTTCGCGGTTGTCGCGGAGGGGAGTGACGTTGAGGCCTGTGATGCCACCGAGCTTATAGGGGGCGCATGAGTTGTAGATGCTGATGTAGAGCTGGGGGTTGGCGAGGCGGATGCGTGTCTCGTCGCCCTGAAGGAATTCGGGGATATCGGTCAGGC
Organism: uncultured Porphyromonadaceae bacterium; assembly: GCA_947175695.1. Lineage (GTDB taxonomy): Bacteria > Bacteroidota > Bacteroidia > Bacteroidales > Muribaculaceae > Lepagella. Next base: position 54,152 of record CAMWNT010000003.1, on the reverse strand, counting down.
GTGCGTTTTGGAATTTGAGCCCTTCGATGTCGTAGTCGATTTCTCCGGTGAAGTCTTTGACGTCGAAGTCAGAGAGCTCGTAGTAGATGTCGATATCGAGTTCTTCAGAAAGATTGGTGAAGCCACCCTCTTTTGCAGTCAGATCCATAGTGCCGCCGATGACGTCGATTGTGCCGTCGTAGTTGAATTTGCCATCTTTGAGCTCTACGCCGGCTTTGTCGAGGTCGATGACTTCGGCGTTGACCGTCAGATCAATGTAGCTGTCGCTTGTCTTGTAGTTGTCGATGGTGACAATTCCGGTCTCGGTATCGTATTTGCCGATTGTAGATTCGGCCGATGTGCCGATTTCGAGCGATAATCCTTTGGGGAATTGCAGGCGTACATCGGTCAGTTCGGTATATGCGGTCTCTTGAGCGAGCTGCTCGGGGAGCTGCAGGCGTGTGCCGAATGTCACTTTCGGAGTTGTGATTTCATCAATCGATGCCACTTTGTCGTCGACCTCGTCGATGTCATATGAGAAGGGGGTCGACATGGGCTGCATTCGGTAGCTGATCGCAGTGGGGAGTCCGGCGGCGTTGCGGCGTGCCGGGAGCATGGAATTGCTTTTGAGTGTCACGACGGCCGGCTCCATATCGGGGGCTTCAACATGGAAAGTGTTGATGTGGATGGGATTGGAGTTGAATGTGCCGCGGTAGTTGTAGACATAGATCTCTTTCCCTTGAAGCGCGGGGTCGGAACCTTGATAGGGTTCTTTGGTGATGGAACTTCCCTCTTCAATGTCGATGACTGAATTGAGAGTCACTGTGCCGAGGTTGACGGGAATGACGAGGTCGTTGATCTTGACTTCTACCGAAGTGTCGATGTCGGATAGATCATAGTTGTCGTCAATACATCCGGCGAGCAGCAGAAGCGCGCCCATCGGCAGGATAGTCGGGATGTAGCGTTTGAGCATATCGTATTGTTATGATGTTTAGGTTACTTGTGAGGATATAATCAGGGTTCGATATCAACAATAAAAATGCCGTCAATAGAATAGGATTGCGGAATGAAATTGAAGGATCGTGTGCAGCTGACTATAATAGGATTTTTAGCGGAATGATTCGAGGAATCGTGAATCGCAATGGTGGATTCATGATGTAGGAGAGGGAGAGGATAATGATGCGTCGACGAGTCGGCCTGGACTTGCCGACGCATCATTATTGTGGAGACGGGGGGAATCAGACTTTGCCGGCGAGTTTCTGCTGCCAGCGCCATGCGTTGCGCATGGTGTCGTCGATTGAAGCTTCGGCTTTCCATCCGAGCACATTGTTGGCTTTCGCCGGGTCGGCCCAGATCTTTTCAATGTCGCCTTCGCGACGTTGGCCGATGACGTAGGGCACTTTGACGCCTGTCGAGCGTTCGAACGATGCGATCAGCTCCAGCACGGAGAGGCCGCGGCCTGTGCCGAGGTTGAACACCTCGAGCTTCGGGCTTTCCGGATTGTCGAGCATCCGGCCCATTGCGATGACGTGAGCCTTGGCAAGGTCGACGACGTCGATGAAGTCGCGGATGCAGGAGCCGTCGGGGGTGTTGTAGTCGTCGCCAAACACAGTCAGCTGCTTGCGGATTCCGGCTGCTGTCTGCGTCAGATAGGGGATCAGATTGTTGGGCACTCCGTTGGGCAATTCGCCGATCTCGGCGCTCGGGTGGGCGCCGACGGGATTGAAATATCGGAGCAGGATGCTCTTGAAGGGGGCTCCGGCATGGATCGTGTCGGTGATGATCTCTTCGGATATCTGCTTGGTGTTGCCGTAGGGGGAAGTCGCGGGCTTGATGGGCGCGGTCTCATCGATGGGATTGACATCGGGTTCGCCATAGACAGTGCATGAGCTTGAGAACACAATCCCTTTCACGCCGTATTCAGGCATCAGATCGAGAAGATTGAGGAGCGACACGAGGTTGTTGCGGTAATATTTCAGGGGTTGCTCCACCGACTCTCCGACAGCCTTCGACGCGGCGAAGTTGATGATTCCGTCGATTCCGGGATGCGTCTCGAAGAGCTTGCGGAGAGTGGCGAGGTCGGTGACGTCGCCTTCCACAAATTCGGGGCGCACTCCGGAGATGCGTTCGATTCCGTCGAGCACATGTATGTTGGAGTTGGAGAGATTGTCGATGATGACCACTTCATGGCCGGCTTTCTGGAGCTCTACGGTAGTGTGGGAGCCGATGTAGCCGGTGCCTCCTGTGACGAGTATTTTAGCCATTTTTAAGATGCGGTGGGATGTTGGATTAGAAAAGTTTTTCGGGATAGACTCCTTCGTCGACGAGCTTGCGGAACTGGGCTACAGTCGTGTCGCGGTCGGCGGCGAAAGTGACGCCAAACCATTTCGAGGGAGTCTGCTCCACTTTCAGCGTGATTTTGCCGGAGTGGATCAGATCGTTGACCACGGTGGGGATATAGAATTCCGACTTGAGTTCTTTGCCGTGTTCTTTGAGGAATTCGAGGAAAGCGGCTTCGGAATAGTCGAAGTAGTCGGGAGTGAATCCCCACATGTTCATCGACACGTAAGCGTCGGCGGGGAATTCGGCTTCTGAGCCGTCGGCGAGGGTCTGGACGATGTGGCTGTCGTCGGTGCGACGGATGCCGTGGCATTCGTTGACGGCGGTCAGATATCCTTCGGGCGAGACGCTGCAGAGTCCGCGGCTGACGCCGCCGTTTTCGCTGAGTGTATTGCCGATCTGGAATCCTACCATGCAGTATTCACCCTTCTTTCCTTCGACCGAGCGGAGGAAATCGGCGAGCACCTGGAAGCTCTCGCGGCCGTAATAGTCGTCGGCGTTGATCACTCCGAAGGGTTCGTTGATTGCGTCCTTGCCCATCAGCACGGCGTGGCCTGTGCCCCAGGGCTTGGTGCGTTCGGGGTCGGGAGAGTATCCCTCGGTGAGAGCGTTTAGATCCTGGAAGACGACTTCCACCTGCACGTGGCCGGCATATTTGTCGACTATCTTTTTGCGGAAATCCTCTTCGAAATCGTGGCGAATGACGAACACGATTTTGCCGAATCCGGCGCGGAGAGCGTCGTAGACGCTATAGTCCATGATTGTTTCGCCGGAGGGCCCGAGGGTGTCAAGCTGTTTGAGGCCTCCATAACGGCTGCCCATTCCGGCTGCGAGAATAAAGAGTGTCGGTTTCATATTTTTCTGTCGCACTAATTGTAGAATTTTTTCGATATTTGGCAAGGAGGGAGGTGATGTCTTTTCGATCTTCGGCGGGATTGTGGCCGGGTTGTCCGTGTGGGAGTGCAAAATCCGGGAGTGAGAGGATGCGGATTTAGGCAGGCTTTTTGCGGAGGGCGATGAGGAGAAGCAGCGCGAAGTCGAACCATACGAGTTTGGCGTTGGCGTTGCGCGAGATGTCGCGGCGGGCGTCGTTGATGGCAGAGGATATTTCCTCGACATTGGCCACATTGATGAATGGGGCGAAGCGTGAGGAGAATTCCGTCTCGGCCTGCGTCATGACATTGAGCGGGGGCACAGCGAGATTGGCGATGAAGTTTTCGCGCACCATCCGGGCCATATAGTCGAGCAGTCGGATCGACTTTTCTCTTCCGAGAGCGGCCAGATTGTCGGAAAGTTCTTTCATTCGCGCCACCTGCCGACCGTAGGCCATGCGCATGATGTCGCGGAAGTAGCCGCCGAATTCTTCGGTTTCGCCTCCGGCCGAAGCCATTTGGAATGCTTTGAGGAGGGATCCTTCGGCGAGCCGGGCGATGGCTGAGGCTGATGCCGGCGATATGCCGCATCGGGCGAGCCTGTCGGCGATGGCTTCTGTCGACGGGCTTTTCATCTCGATCCGTCGGAGGCGGGAGTAGATTGTCGGGAGAATGGCGCCGGGATTGTCGCTGACGGCGATGAATAGAGTGTCGTCGTGGGGCTCTTCGAGGATTTTGAGGATTTTGTTGGCCGCTTCGGTCTGAAGGCGTTCTGGGAGCCAGATGATGAAGATCTTGTAGCGGTCGGAGTAGGTCGAGAGAGAGGCGATTCTGCTGATTTCGGCTGCATCTTCCACATATATTCGAGGTTGCGCGTTGTCGGCGTCCATAAGGCGCAGCCAGAGAGTCGGGTCCATATATGGCGACTCTTTGAGGAGCTGCTTCCATTGCTCGGCATAATCGGAGGAGTATTCGAGCTTTTTGGCCTTGACTTTATAGATGGGATAGATGAAGTGGATGTCGGGGTTGTTGCCGGCGGCGATGCGTCGGCATGCCGGGCAGACTCCGCAGGAATCGCCGTCGCGCGGAGATTCGCAGTTGATATAAGCGGCCATTGCCCGCGCAAGCATCATTTTTCCGATCCCGGAGGGGCCGGAAATGAGCAGAGCGTGGGGAATCCGATGTGAGTCGACCATCGCCCGGATGGCGCTGACCGCTTCGGAATTGTCGGTGATATCTGCGAATCTCATGCGAATCTGATTGGCGTGAATGTCAAGTAAATCCGGGCGGGGAGGTTTCCCCGGAGCGGATTTTTACAAAGATATGAAAAAAAAATATAATCTCCAACGCCGAGTGTTAAAAAAACACATCGGCTCCTCCCGGTTTTAATTTGTAGCGGGAAGGAGCCGGCGGTTTTTTTTATGCCTGGTGACGTCGGGCGTATTATTGGTCGTCGTCGTCGTTGTCGTCATCGTCTTCCCAGTCGAGAAAGAACGAGTCGGCATATGTAGAGTCGCGGAAGGCGGCGAGATCGCGCGAGTCGCGTTTAGTCGGGCGTCCGAGCCCTTTGCGGCGGTCGACGAATCCCGATATTCGGGTCATCTCGAGCAGGTCGTATTGCGATTGCGGGGTGAGATTCTCGAGATAGTTTTCGACGAGTTTCGCGCCGAGCCTGTTTTCAGTCAGTTGGAGCACCCGGAAGGTGTAGGTGATCGGCGGCTTTTTGACGTCGATGATGTCGCCGGGCTTTATTCCGCGTGAGGGCTTGACAGTCTGTCCGCCGATGGAGACGCGCCCTTTTTTGACGGCGTCGGTGGCGATCGATCGGGTCTTGAACACTCTCATGGCCCAGAGCCATTTGTCGATTCTGACTTCGGATTTCATATTGTTGGAGAAAAACTGAGGGGTGTTCAGGGTATGCGTTTGAGAGTCAGCACAGGCTGGCGGAGAAGGTTGAGCAGCACGACAGTGTTGTTGTCGATCGGAGTGGCGTGGGCTGCATCTTCGAGGGCCACGATAAGGCGTGTCTGGTTTTCGGGATTCGGACAAGCCATGCGGGTCGTGATGATGTCGTGGAAGGAGATTGTATTGACGGTCTCCATGTCGACGTCGAGTTTGCCGTTGAGGATGTTGCAGCCGGTGTTGCCATGGATCTTGCCTTCGTCGACATCGATGACGAGATTCATTTCCGGCTCGTCGATTTCTTCGTTTTCAATTGCAGTCACATGCCATTGGCCGTTGAGGAAGTCGAAGTTCTGATGCATGAGTTTCATGATCATGTTGCCGGCTTCGTCGTAGAAGTAGAGATAGTATTGGTCGCCTTCGTGGTCCCAGGAGTATGTGCGGGTTTTGTCGAGAGCTTCGCCGATGATTGCGTCGGTGATTCCCGGGGTGGCACACATTCTCATAGTCGATGCGAGCTCGGAGAATGAGAGTTGATGTTCGGCGGGGTTGTAGGTGTATTTCGCGTTGATGGTGTTGCATCCGTTGTTGCCGTAGACACGTTTTTCGGAGGGCACCATCTTGAGGAATGGTGTCGTCTCGCCGACGGCTTTTTCGCCATACACTTCTTCGATTGTCCAGTCGCCGGTGACGACCCCCTCTTCGAGGTCGGCGGCGGTGAATATCTTTTCGGGATGGGAGGAATGGATGCGTTCTCGGTCGGTCGGGAGAGTCGATTGGGATTTGGATTCATCAGCCGATGAGCCGGAGCCGAAGGGCATTTTGACGGCGTTGCATCCGCCAAGCATAAGGGTGGATGCCGCGAGGGCTATGATATAATAATTTTGGTGTTTCATATCTGAATGATTTTTATGATGTCCGGCGAATCCGGAGCGAAGTGGGGAGGAGATCAGTCGCCCCAGTGTCGTCGCATGGGATATTTTGTCGGGCGGAGCAGGAGTCTGAGGGATGTGGAGTATGTGCAGTAGTTCCAGATCCAGTTGAGAAGCACATTGAGTTTGTTGCGCATTCCGAGGATCGAGACGAGGTGGATGAGCATCCAGATCCACCATGCGACTCTTCCGGAGAAGGATAATCCCGGGAGGTCGGCTACTGCGCGGTTGCGGCCGATAGTGGCCATTGATCCGCGGTCGGAATATTTGAATTTGGTCTTGAATTCGCGTGCGTTGAGATTTTTTGCGAGGTTTTTGGCTTGTTGGATCGCAGGCTGCGCCACCATCGGGTAGCCGCGCGGATACTCCGGAGTTTCCATCAGGGCTATGTCGCCGAGAGCGCAGATGGAGTCTTCGTAGCCGCGGACGCGGTTGAATTCGTCGACATATATGCGTCCGTTGCGGGCGACGCATTCCGCGGGGAGTCCGGGCATTGCTTCGCCGCGCACTCCGGCTGTCCATATCAGCGTCTCCCAATATTCTTCATGGCCGTCGGCGAAGGAGACGATTTTATCTTTATATCCCGACATCATCGTGTTGAGTCGCACGTCGACCATCAGGTCTTTCAGATAAGCCAAAGCTTTGGCTGAGGCTTTTTCCGACATTGTGCCGAGCACTTTGTCGGTGCCTTCGACCAGAGTGATCGACATGTCGTTGGGGTCGAGTTCGGGATACTCTCTGGGGAGCACATCGCGCTTCATTTCGCCGAGAGCTCCTGCGATTTCGACCCCTGCCGGGCCGCCGCCGACGACAAGGAAGCTAAGCAGCTCGCGTCGGCGTTTGGGATCTTTCTGCATTGATCCGCGTTCGAGTCGGTCGAGGATTTCGTCGCGGGTGTGGTCGGCTTCGCCGATGGTCTTGATGCAGTAGACTTCCTTGTAGAGGTTGTCCATGCCGAAGAAGTTGTTGGTGGTGCCTGCGGCGATGACGAGGCGGTCGTAGTCGAGGGTCTCGTAGGAGGTTGTCACGGTTTTGTTGACCACGTCGATGTTTTTGACGTGGCCCATATGATATGATATGGAGCGGTCGTGTTTGAATTCCCGGCGGAATGGGAATGAGATGTTGCTTTGAGCCAGAGCCGACGATGCGATCTGATAGAAAAGCGGGGGGAAGGAATGGAAGTTGTTGCGGTCGATCACCTTGATGTCGAAGCGTTCTTTGTCGAGCTTCTTGGCGAGGTTGATACCGGCGAATCCACCTCCGACGATTACTATGGTTTCCTTTTTCATAGAATATAGAGAGAAGTTAGAAATGTCAATTTTTCGGGTTTGTCGTAGGGCGGACGCATGGCGGGTGCCGGCGTCGTGGCCCGCTCGATGGTTTCGGCTCTTTCTTAGTTATAACTGCGTTTTGAGGCAATTGGTTCTGTTTTTCGCCCGGCCGTGCGGATTTGAGACATGGAGTTGCGGGGCCGTAGCCTGAGCTTGGGCCGCCGTCGGCCTTATCTACGGCAGGCGTCGAAGAAAGGGCAGAATCGGCAGGATGAGTCGTCGACTTTACCGTGGAATGATCCTTCGGAGAATATCGAGTCGAGCATCTTGTCGAATCGGGGCGTGAATTCGGGAAGCGCGGCGTCGGCGTATTCAAGATATTCGCCACCGATCGACGGCACCATCTGCTTGATCAGCGCCGCTTGCGACGACGTTGAGCATAGCTTCCCGACGGGATAGATCATGGGCTGCATCCGGAGCGGGGGGAGACCCGCATCGATGCGGCTGAGGTTGAGGAGATGAGAGTATATGAGGAGTTGCAGGAGATTGTCGTTGTTGTAGTTGTCGCTGAATATATCTTCGATTGAATCGGCTGTGATGTGGGAGGAGCCGGTCTTGTAGTCGATGATTCTGACAGTCGTTGCGTTCGTTTGGGTGGAGTCCGCGTCGGTGTCGGCGGGCGCGGTTGTTTTGTTCTTATCATCGGCGCGGTCGATTTTGTCGACTCGGTCGATGATATAGGTCAGGTTGACGCGTCGGCCGTCGGGCGCGGTGTAGTTGTAGTCGCCTTTGATCTCGCATCCGTAGAGGGAGATCGGGGCGATGCCGCGATCGTAGCGGAGCACATCAAGGATATTGCTTTTCATGCCTGCGGCGATGATCTCGGCGTCGGCTTCGAGGGGTGTGTCGAGCTCGTCGGGGAGGAGCCGGTAGTGGTCGGCGTTGATGTGTCGACGGAGGAGCCGCTCGATCATGCCGTCGCGGTTGGCGATGAGGGAGTCTATTTTCTCGGCCGTCAGCAGGATCGGCGGTTCGAGCCATTTGCCACGTGTCGCGGGGTCGGGGAGATAGAGCTCTTCGATGACGGCGTGGATGATGTTGCCGTAGGTGATGGGGTCGATAGCCTTTGTCGGCGCGGGATCGTCGTTGATGTCGAGCACCCCCTGGAAGTAGAATTTCAGCTCACACGCCGTGAATTTCTTCATCAGCGAGGCTGAGAGGTTTTTCCGACGTTCGCCGGGGCGAGGGTCGCGGCGGTAGCGTTCGAGAGCTTCCATAACTTTCGGCGTCTTTTCGATCGTGTGTTCGATCGATCGGCGCGGAGTGAGGGTGAATTTGTATTCCGCGTCTTCGAGGCGGTCGCGTGCGTAGAGATATCGCAGCTGGAGCAAGTAGCGCGATTCGCCACCGGTCAGTCCCGACACTCGGTTGTCGAATATCATAGTGGCATCGGATGTGCGGCTGAGGAGTCGGTAGAAGTAATATCCGAAGAGATCTTCCTGATATGTGTTGGGTGGCATTCCGAAGCCGGCGCGGATGATGTTGGGGATGAATGAGCGCTGGCGCTGGCGCCCCGGGATGGTGCGGTCGTTGAGTCCGATGATGATGACATGGTCGAAGTCGAGCGCGCGGGTCTCGAGCATGCCCATTATCTGCAGTCCTTTCAGCGGCTCGCCTTCGAAGGCCACAATCTCGGCTCGCAGCAGGCGATAGGCTTCGGCGAGAGTCGAGGCAGTGTTCATCCGGATGCCGTGTTCGGTGATGGAGTCGGCGAATATGCGGAGAGCGTCGCGCCAGGCGCGGACGTGGCAGAGTTCGAGATCTCCTTTGAGGATGGAGTTGCCCGATGTCTCGGAGTTGCCCGATCCGTCGATGGATTCGCCGATGATGGCCAGCACATTGTCGAGATATGCGATGACTTCGGCGGGGCTTGCATCGGCCGGAATGGGGGCGAGCACACGCATTGCGTTAGGCCCGAGGGCGCGCAGTTCGTCGATGCGCACCACTCTGGCGTGGCGGCGTTCCATTTCGTGGCAGAAAGCGGAGATGCGTGGCGATGTGAAGAGGGAGTGGGAATAGGGATGGGAGAGGAGATCGCGGAGCTGGTCGAAGGCATAGCCTTGATATTGCGATGAGTCGCGGCGCATCAGCTGCAGGCTGCGCAGAAGTTGCAGGAAGGATGTGACGGCCGTCAGGCGCAGGGGGTAGCCCATCGTCAGATTGAGCTCTTTGATGTTTTTGGGGAGGGAGTATAGGAGGGGGAGAAGCAGCGATTCGTCGGGCACGACAAGAGCCACTTTTGCTTCGCGGAAGGGCTGCTCGCCGATCTCTTTCATCAGATCCGCGATACGTTCGGATGCGATTTTGACCTGCATCACTTTCGAAGGTGCCGCCACACGGATCAGTCGCGAGGGAAGGGTCGAAGTGTCCGATTTGGAGGCGTAAGATCGTATCCAGTCGGGTTGGGGAAAGTCGCGCCGGTTGATAGCCACGAATCGTCCGGCCGAGTTGTCGCGGTCGGAGAGGATCGGGCCGGTAGAGTCCCATATGAAGTCGGTCAGTCGCTCGTCGGGGTCGGCGGGCGAGGGGATGGATTGCATAAGGGAGAAGAGTGCGCGTTCCGACATCGACAGGGCATTGAAGCCGATCATGACTATTTTGTCGTAGGGGAGCATGTGGCGCAGTTCCGACGGGTCGTCGGAGTCGATGGCGTCGCTCAGATTGCGGAGCGCAAGTCGGTAGGCGCCGCCCGATGTGGTCAGCCCGAGCTCGGCGAGGCGTGCGTGAAAGGCTCTGTAGAGTGGGGCGAGCACTTTCCAGAGGGAGATGAATTTCGCGCGGATGTCGGCTTTGGAGGAGGATCCGGATGACTGAGAATTTTCCGAGTTCTCGGATGCCCGGGGATTTTCCGAGTTCTCGGAGGGAAGATAGGAATTGCCGGAGTCGAGCCAGAGGGATGAGGTGTCGTAATCGCGGAGGCGATAGCCGAAATATTCTTCCATGACGGCGCGTTGCTCGTCGGTCAGGAAGGAGGATGTGATCTCTTTGAAGTCGGCTACATTCTTGAAGATCTTTTCGGGATCGACGTTCTGTATGTCGACTTCGTTGAAGTCGCGAAGCACAGTGTCGCCCCATCTGCGGAATGAGTCGAAGCTGACGATCTCGCCCGCTTTCTCTTCCGGGTCGAGCAATCGGCAGTAGGCGCGATAGAGGATGAAGAGGAGGTCGATGCGATTGTCGATGAATCTCCCGGATAGATCGGCCACAAGGTCGGATATCGTAGTGACGCATGGAGCGATCGAGGCGTCGGGCATTGCGTCGCGCAGATATTTGAGAAAGAATGTGCCGGCGCGTTTGTTGGGAAACACGAAGCAATATTCGGCGCGACGGCTGCGCTCTTGGGCGCTTAGTCGCGACGCATAGGCTGTAGCGATCGATTGGAGGAAAGGAATTGCCATGTTTCCGGGAGTGTTGGCTGGTGGGTTTGGTGAATCCGAAGCTTATTTGTTGTTGAAGTTTGTCATTGCGAAGCTGAGGCCTGAGAGAGCGTAGGCGCGGATGGCTTCGGCTGCAGTCTCCGCCCGCTCGGGGATGAGCGCTTTCTCTTCGGGAGGGAATTCGCCGAGCACATAATCCACCTGGCAGCCGCGCGGGAAGTCGTTGCCGATGCCGAATCTGAGGCGTGCGTAGGCTTGAGTGCCGAGTTCGGCGGCGATGTTTTTAAGTCCGTTGTGTCCGGCGTCGCTGCCGCCGCTGCGCAGTCGTATCGCACCGAATGGGAGCGCGAGGTCGTCGACGATGACGAGCAGATTCTCGAGCGGGAGTTTCTCTTTGTTCATCCAGTATCTGACGGCTGTGCCCGAGAGATTCATGAATGTCGAGGGCTTGAGTATGAGGAGTTCGCAGTTTTTCACTTTTGCTTTGGCCATGTCGCCATATCTGCAGGAGGAGAATTGCGCGTTGGAGTCGGCCGCAAGGCGGTCGGCGATCATGAATCCGATGTTGTGTCGTGTGTCGAGATATTCGGGGGCCATGTTGCCGAGGCCTGTGATGAGAAACTTCTTCATTGGTGGGGACTATTGCAGAATGAATCGGGAGAGGATGATGTCGTGAGGAAGGATAAAATCGCGAGGGAGGATAAAATAAAAATCCACCCGGAGCGGCGGGTCAAGGGAGATGCTGTCTCCACCCGCCGCTTCGGGCGGCATTTTTTGTCGGGGGTCGGCCTCGGGGCTATGCGCTCCGCCTTGAGGGCCGGAGTCGGGCCATCAAGCGGCCGACGACCGGATTTTTACTGGTTGGCTTTTGCTGCGGCGCCACGGGCTGCACGAGTGAGCTGCACAGCGCATACAACGGCGTTCTTGGCGTTCATCAGCTCGAGGCCTTCGAAGTGGAGTTCGCCTACTGCAAGCGACTTGCCGAGGCCGAGGTTGTCGACGTTGACAACGAGACGCTCGGGGATCTCGGTGTAGGGAGCTTTCACTTTCAGCTTGCGCATCGAGAGTGTGAGCTTACCACCGGCCTTCACACCTTCGGCGTGGCCTTCGATCTGCACGGGCACTTCCATCACGATGGGCTTCTCGGGGAACACCTCGAGGAAGTCGATGTGGAGAACAGTGTCTTTTACGGGCTGGAACTGAAGATCCTTCAGCACAGCCTTGCGGCTCTCGCCGTTGAGCTCGAGGTTGATCTCGAAGATATCGGGAGAGTAGATGAGCTTGCGGACATCTTCGTTGCTGACTACGATGTCGGTTGTGATCAGGCCGCGGGTGTTGGTGCTGTCGATAGCTACAACCTTCTCGCCATCCTTGAGGGGGCCGTTGTAGGGGAGTTCGACAATCTTGCCGCCGTTGAGAACAGCGGGAATCAGACCTTCCTTACGGAGGGCTTTGACGGATTTCTTGCCTACTTCCGTACGCGGAGCGGCCTTAAGATCAAAAGTCTTCATTGTTGTGTAAAATATATTAATGTGTTACTCAAATCGGAGTGTCGCTTCGTCCGGCCTCACGGGCGCAATGAGCACCTCTGAAAGCCGTCGCGACGACGTCTCCATTCCCATCACACGGGGTGGAAAACGCGTTTCCGATGCAAAATTACGGAAAAAAATCCATAATAGCAACTCCGGCCGCCATTATGTGCGTTTTTTTCGCCCGCTCTCTCCGCTGAAGCGCATAGCCGACCGCGGGTCGTTGTCGATAGTGTTAATTAGTGTTAAATTATCAGGGTTTGTGGGGTGTTTATATTGCTGAATGTAAAAAAATGTCTAAATTTGCTTTTGTAATTGCTGACGAAAAACTCAGGACAGTTAACCTCTTTATAAAATCAATAAGATACAATCCGGCTTGGCCCGCTCCGGCAGTGCGATTTCCGGAAATTTGTTTCGAATTTTTTTCATCAGATTTATTACATTTTTCAGAAATGTGTAGGCGTGCCGACGCGCGCTCCGGATATAATCGCCCCGAGGATAAACTTGCCATCCCCGTCAGGCGTGAGGATAAGGACTCCACATTTGATCACCACCATAGACTTAAACCATAAACTTTATCATAACCTCAAAATTCTTACATCAATGAAGAAATTTTACATGGCATTGGTTGCTGCGGCTATGACCCTCTCCGCCAATGCAAACTACTACCTGGTAGGCTCTTTCACAGGCCAAAGCTGGGCGCTCGCACAAGAGAACCTCGAGCTTAAGGATGCCGGCGACGGCACATACGCCTGCGACGTGGAAAACGTCCTTCCCTCTCTGGAATTCAAGGTCAACGACGGTACCTGGTCAGGTGTCAATCTTGGCTCAAACGGCTCCAAGGTGGATCTCGGAATTCCGTACAATATGGTGAGCGGCAGCAATTCCAATATCACCATCAACATCACAGAGCCCCTTGTGCTCGCTCACTTCGTGTTTAATCCCTCCGACAACTCAATCACTGTCACCGGTGAAAGCGGCGAAGTGAAAGTTGAGTATTCCTACGACCTCTGGGGCAACTGGGATGGCGGCAAAGATTGGTCGGCAATCACGCTCACTGAGCAGAATGGCAAGTGGGTTAGCTCTGAAGTTGAGGTGGCAGCTTGCGAATTCGGCGTGCGTCCTCTTGCCAACGGCAGCCAGTCGGGATGGTATTCCGCAGTTAATCCCGTTGTTGTGCTCGACACTCCCATGGAGCTGTCTACTTCCGGCTCTAACTTCCAGATCGCAGCCGGCACTTACACCTTCACTCTCGACATGGAGGCTCTCACTCTGACTGTGACAGGCAAAGGCGGTGGCGACGTTCCCGTTCCTCCCACACCCCCGACTCCCTCTGACGAAGTTCCCGCAGCTCTCTACTGCATCGGCAACCTCAGCGTAGGTCAGTGGGCGACTACCGCCGACGGCGTTGTGGCTCTCACCAAGGAAGGCAACGTATTCACCGGCAACGTTACAATCACAGATCCCGGCTATTTCTCTTTCATCACTGTTACAGGTGAAGACTGGAATGCTGTCAACTCCGGCGACCGTTACGGTGCAAGCGCTGCCGATGAAGAGATTCGTGCCGGCGTAGCTGCTACTCTGACTGCGTATCCCGCAAATGTTAGCGCTTCTGCCGCCGCTTCTTGGAAGGCTGAGGCCGGCGAGTACAAGGTGACTGTCGATTTCGACAACATGACTGTTCTTCTCGAAACTAACGAGGCAGGTGTAGCCGGTGTTGAAGTGGCTGAAGGCGAAGCTGTCTACTACAATCTCCAGGGCGTGCAGGTGGCTAACCCCGCCGCAGGCGTTTATGTGAAGGTTGTCAACGGCAAAGCTACCAAAGTTGTGGTAAAATAATACATAAGTAGATTTCCTCATAAATTTGGTTAAAGGATCGTGTCTCCGGGCGGAGGCGCGATCCTCTTTTTTTGCGCCAACCTATCCATTTTTAGCCCCTCACGCCCCTCTGTCCGCAAAGTTTTTGCTCCGATATGAAAAGTTTTTCGTATTTTTGCAGTAATTTTGACTTCAATCGCACATGAATAATATTAGAAACTTTTGTATCATAGCGCATATCGACCACGGTAAGTCGACTTTGGCCGACCGACTGCTCGAGCGCACGAATACAATCGCCGCCAAGGATATGGAGGCGCAGGTGCTCGACGATATGGATCTCGAGCGCGAGCGCGGCATCACAATCAAGTCGCATGCGATCCAGATGAACTATCGTCTCGACGGCGCCGATTATACCCTCAATCTTATCGACACTCCGGGACACGTCGATTTCTCCTATGAAGTGTCGCGCTCGATCGCGGCATGCGAAGGAGCGTTGCTCATTGTCGACGCCTCGCAGGGAATCCAGGCCCAGACGATCTCCAATCTTTATATGGCGATCGATAATAATCTGGAGATCATCCCCGTGATCAACAAATGCGACCTCGACAGCGCCAACCCCGACGAAGTGGAGGATCAGATCGTCGATCTACTCGGCTGCGACCGCAGCGAGATCATCCGCGCATCCGGCAAGACCGGCATGGGCGTCGACGATGTGCTCCGCGCGATCGTCGAGCGTGTGCCCGCCCCCAAGGGCGATCCCGAAGCGCCGCTGCAGGCGCTGATCTTCGACTCGGTTTTCAACCCCTTCCGCGGCATCATCGCCTATTTCAAGGTGCTCAACGGCACGATGAAGAAGGATGACTTCGTGAAATTCGTGGCCACAGGCAAGGAATATCATGCCGATGAAGTCGGCGTGCTGAAGCTCGACATGCAGCCTGCCAAAGACATCTCGGCCGGCAATGTCGGCTATATCATCTCCGGAATCAAGACCTCAAAGGAGGTGAAGGTCGGCGATACGATCACCCATGTGGCCCGTCCTTGCGAAAAGGCTATCGAGGGTTTCGAGGAAGTGAAGCCGATGGTGTTTGCCGGCGTATATCCGATCGATGCCGAAGATTTCGAGAATCTCCGCGCTTCGCTCGAAAAGCTCCAGCTCAACGATGCTTCGCTGACTTTCCAGCCGGAGTCGTCGGCCGCTCTCGGCTTCGGCTTCAGATGCGGCTTCCTCGGATTGCTGCATATGGAGATTGTGCAGGAGCGTCTGAGCCGTGAATTCGGCATGGAGGTGATCACGACCGTGCCCAACGTAAGTTATCTCGTCTACGACAAGAAGGGGAATCCTCCCGTCGAAGTCCACAATCCGAGCGGCCTCCCCGAAATCACACTGATCGACCATATCGAAGAGCCCTACATCCGCTCGACGATCATCACGCAGGCCGACTACATCGGCCCGATCATGACGCTCTGTCTCGGCAAACGCGGCGAACTCGTCAAGCAAGAATATATCTCGGGCAATCGTATGGAGATCACTTTCGACCTCCCGCTGGGCGAGATCGTCATCGATTTCTATGATAAACTGAAATCGATCTCCAAGGGCTACGCCAGCTTCGACTATCATCTCAACGGCTTCCGCGAGTCGCGGCTCGTCAAGCTCGACATCCTCCTCAACGGAGAGAGTGTCGACGCCCTCTCCACACTGACCCACGCCGACAACGCCGTGCGCTTCGGCCGCAGAATGTGTGAAAAACTGAAAGAACTGATTCCCCGACAGCAATTCGACATCGCGATCCAGGCGGCCATCGGCGCGAAGATCATCGCCCGCGAGACAATCAAGGCCGTGCGCAAGGATGTGACGGCGAAGTGTTATGGCGGCGACATATCGCGAAAGCGCAAACTGCTCGAAAAGCAGAAGCAGGGCAAGAAGCGTATGAAGCAGATCGGCAGCGTGGAAGTGCCCCAGAAGGCGTTCCTCGCAGTGCTCAAACTCGACTGATCCGCGCCCCTGACCGTGCGACATCACGCAAAAACTTCCACCTTATATCTAAACTGAAATTTGCTAACTGACACAACTGAATCATGGCGCAAGTATTCTACACGGCGCGCAAGACGCTGAAAAATCTGGCCAGCGGCGGCAATATGCTGATGGTGGCCACAGTGTTCGCCCTCATTGCGGTGAACCTCCCATTCACTCATGAATTCTATCAATGGCTATGGACCAACGAAGTCCGCCTGCAGATAGGATCCTTCAATCTCTTCTCCCACATGGGGCATCCCATGACTCTGGCATCATTCATCAACGACGCATTGATGGCAGTGTTCTTTTTCAGCGTCGGCCTGGAGATCAAGCGCGAGGTGCTCGTCGGCGAGCTCAGCTCGTTTCGCAAGGCTCTGCTTCCGATCATCGGCGCGTGCGGCGGCATGATTGTGCCGGTCGTCATCTACTATCTTCTGGCTGCGGGCACCGACTACGCCGGCGGCATGGCCATCCCGATGGCCACCGACATCGCATTCTCGCTCGGAGTGCTCTCGATGCTCGGCAAACGTGTGCCTATCGGTTTGAAGATATTCCTGACCACACTCGCTGTGGTCGACGATATCGGCGGCATCCTTGTCATCGCGATTTTCTATACATCGGAGATCAATTTCGCCATGCTTATCGCGGCGGCGGTGATTCTCGCCGTGCTCGCCCTCTGCGGCGCGCTGCTGAAGATCCAGTCGAAGATGTTCTATATTGTGTTCGGTCTGGCTGTGTGGTTCCTGTTCCTCAACGCCGGCATTCATCCGACGATCGCTGGTGTGTTGGTGGCATTCTGCATTCCGGCGGTGCCGGTGCATGAGCCCGCGAAGTTCATCAAGACCATTCGCGAAAACGTCGGCCATTTCGCCAATGAAGACGAAGTGACACTGAAGACACGCACAATCCTCGAGCGTCAGCAGATGGACTGGCTCAAGCGCATCGAATCGGCTTCCGACAAGGTCATCTCCCCCTTGCAGGATCTTGAAGACTCGCTTCATCCGCTGGTCAACTATTTCATCCTTCCCCTCTTCGCATTCGCCAACGCCGGCATCTTCTTCGGCGGCATGACTCCGGCCGATGCTATCTCGGGCGTCAGCCTCGCCATCATTTGCGGCCTTGTGCTCGGCAAATTCCTCGGCATATTCTCCTTCTCGTGGCTCTTCATCAAGGCGAAGATCGTGCCGATGCCCGAAGGTGGCAACTGGCCCCGCATGGCGGCTGTCGCAATGCTCGGCGGCATCGGATTCACTGTCTCGATCTTTATCGCGACACTCAGTTTCCCCGAAGGCTCCAAGTTGCTTAACGACGCCAAGCTCGGCATCCTTCTCGGATCGATCATCGCCGGCATACTCGGCTATTTCATGCTGCGTCTGACTCTCCCCAAAGAGGCTCAGGACAACTACGACGACTCCGACGACGATTGATCCGACCGCAGCTTCCAAAGCTACTGTCAACCATACGCCAAGGGGCGGAAATCACCTGGATTTCCGTCCCTTGATTTTTTTTCGTAACTTTGCAGTCGGTCAAAAAAAATAATACTGACGGACATTCATGACTTCAAAGCATAAAGACTTCAGAAAAGCAATCGGCCGGGCTGCGATCGCAATGCTCGCCGCAGGCTCCGCCATGTCGGCTTCGGCCGCCAAAGATTCGGGACTCGCCATGGAACTCAACCGGGTCTATGGCACTTCGGATCTCGCCGAGGTGCGTCCGCTTGTTGAAGAAGCCCGCAAGGCGGGTGGGCTCGACGGCTGGTTTTATAGTGCGAAACTCGCGATGCTCGATTTTAATTACGCCGAAGCTCAGCGATGCTACGGCGAATTTAAAAAAGCCTATGCCAGACTCCCGAAAAACAAGGCTGCACTCGCCGATTACCCCTTCGATCCGCAAAAGCAAATCGACGAATTGCAGTCGGAAATCGAGGAGGGCCGGCAGCAGTTCGACCGCTTCCGGGATATCGTGGTCATCGATGCCGTGGAGGTCGACCGCGATGATTTCTTCCGCCATCTCCGTCTGCCGCTCTCGGCGGGCAGGGTAGTCGGCATCGATGAAGTGCCGGTCGCGGAGTCCGGCTCAAACTCCCGCGGCGAGACGGCGTTCATCTCCGAAGATGGCGATTTCATGATGTGGGGCGAGGAGGTGAAGGTCGATCCCGACGATGACGCCGATGAGTATGCGATCCCGGAATTCGAAAGCACAATCGCAGAATTGAATCGCCTTGCCGACGGCTCTTACTCCGAGCCCCGCTATGTCGACGGACTTGGCGACGGCGCCGATTTCCCCTTCCTCTCGGCCGACGGCACGATGCTCTATTACTCCGCCACGGGCGAAAACTCCGCAGGGGGCCGCGACATCTTCGTGGCCTCGCGCGACCCCCAGACCGGCGAATATCTCCAACCCGTCAACGCCGGATTTCCCTTCAACTCCGCGGCCGACGACTATATGATGGCCATCGACGAGGAAAACGGAGTAGGGTGGTGGGCTACTGACCGGCATATGCTCCCCGACAACAAGATAATGCTCTACGTCTATATCCTTTCCGAAAGCCGCGTCAACTTCGCCGGCAGTGATGAGGAAAAGCGGGAGCGCGCTCTGCTCGATGATATCCGCGTCACATGGCGCCCGTCGGCCACAGTTGCCGATGAGAGCGACGATGATGAGGAGGAATTGGATCAATCCGAGCTCGAAGCCGCGCAGGCCGCCCGCGAGAAGGGCTATGAAACGCTCGCCGATGAAATCCGCGCAATAGAGCCCGGCCAGAAGCCCCGGCGCCACGATTGTCGCATTCCCCTTCCAGGCCTGAAATACATCTATTCGGAAGATGACGTAGCCACACAGGAGCAAAAAAGTCTTGTGGCCGACTACATCCGGCTCGAAAAGCAACTCGCAGCAGAGGAAAATGAACTCGACACATTGCGCCGCAACTACGCCTCGGCCGGATCGCAGGGCGACACAGCCGCGATTCTGCGACTCGAAAAAAGCGTAGCCGACCGCCGGCTGGCACTCACCGCCCACCTCTCGCGACTCTACCGATCGCTCGGCATCGGCAAATGACCGCGCCCCGCCTGACAGGCCGTTGAAACGACGACGACAAATCATGGCTGACTCGTGAATGGAGGGGCAATCATTAGTGGAAACGATAAAAATCGGGGCCTGAATGCAGAAAAATTAGTAAATTTTAATCAGATAAGCGCGGAATTTATTAAATTTGCACTGAATTATGCCTTAGACCTACCCGATTACGGCGTCCCGACGCCCGCAGCCGGGTGTGCTCCGGCGCGAAATCCTCAACATGCGCGGATATCGCCGGGCCGGCGAGGCCGGCCGGAGGCATTGTTCGCAACAGGCTCATAAAAAGAATAATAAACAAAAAGAAACGATACTGACATGAGTTTAAACATCATTGTATTGGCAAAGCAGGTGCCCGACACCCGCAATGTAGGCAAGGATGCGATGAAGGCCGACGGCACAGTCAACCGTGCCGCGCTTCCCGCGATTTTCAATCCTGAAGACCTCAATGCGCTCGAGCAGGCACTCAAGCTTAAAGAGATGTATCCCGGCTCGAAAGTGACTCTGCTCACTATGGGACCCGCACGCGCTGCGGAAATCGTACGCGAAGGTCTTTATCGCGGCGCCGACGGCGGCGTTGTGCTCAGCGACCGTGCGTTCGCCGGCTCCGACACTCTCGCCACAAGCTACGCCATCAGTGCGGCTGTCAAGAAAATCGGCGACTACGATATCATCATCGGCGGCCGCCAGGCCATCGACGGCGACACGGCGCAGGTAGGCCCCCAGGTGGCTGAAAAGCTCGGCCTCCCGCAGGTGACATATGCCGAGGAAATCATCAAGGCCGAGGATGGCAAGGTTGTCGTGAAGCGTCGCATCGAAAGCGGCGTCGAGACAGTCGAAGCTCCCTATCCGGTTGTGATCACAGTCAACGGCTCGGCCGATGAATGCCGTCCGCGCAACGCCAAGGCAGTGATGAAATATAAGCATGCGGCTGTGCCCAGCGAAGTGGCCGCCGATGAAGAAAAGAAAGCCTTCGTGGAAGCTCGCCCCTATCTCCAGATTGGCGAATGGAGCGCCGCTACAGTCGAGGCCGACCTCGCTCAGTGCGGTCTCGCCGGATCTCCCACAAAGGTGAAGCAGATCGAGAATGTGGTGTTCACAGCCAAAGAAGCCCGCAAGGTTGAGGCCGACGACGCATCCCTCGAAGGACTCATCGTAGAACTGATCGCCAACCACACGATCGGCTAAAACATTCTTCAACAACTTACAACTTACAAATGGCAGACAAGAATAATCTGATCGTATATTGCGAATACGAGCATGGAAAAGTGGCCGATGTGAGCCTTGAACTCCTCACTAAAGGCCGTCAGCTCGCCGATCGCCTCGGCATCAAGCTCGAAGCTATCGTGGCAGGCGACAATCTGAAGGATGTCGAAAAGGAAATCTTCCCCTTCGGCGTCGACACAGTGTATAAAGTGGAAGACAAGCGTCTCTATCCCTACACTTCGCTTCCCCATTCCTCGATCCTGATCAACCTCTTCAAGGAAATCGAGCCCCGCATCGCATTCATGGGCGCTACTTCGATCGGCCGCGACCTCGGTCCGCGCGTCAGTTCGGCTCTCCACAGCGGCCTGACAGCCGACTGCACATCGCTCGAAATCGGCGATTACACCGACCTCAAGACTCAGAAAGAATATAAAGACCTCCTTTATCAGATCCGTCCGGCTTTCGGCGGCAACATCGTTGCTACTATCGTCAATCCCGATTGCCGCCCCCAGATGGCTACAGTCCGCGAGGGCGTGATGAAGAAGGAAGTGCGCGACAGCAATTACACCGGCAAGGTCGTAGAGCTCGACGTCAATAAATACACCGACCCGACCGACTTCGTCATCAACATCATCGACCGCCACGTCGAGAAGTCGAAAGTCAATCTGAAGGGCAGCCCGATCATCGTGGCCGGCGGCTACGGCGTAGGCAGCAAGGAGAATTTCGATCTCCTGCAGAAACTCGCCGACACTCTCGGCGGCGAACTCGGCGCAAGCCGTGCAGCCGTGGATGCAGGCTGGATCGACCACGACCGTCAGATCGGCCAGACCGGCGTCACTGTGCGCCCCAAGCTCTATATCGCCTGCGGCATCTCCGGCCAGATCCAGCACGTGGCCGGCATGCAGGATTCCTCTCTCATCATTTCGATCAATAGCGATCCCGACGCTCCGATCAACACTATCGCCGATATCGTGATCACAGGCAAGATGGAAGATGTCGTGCCGAAACTGATCAAGTATTACAAAAAGAACTCCAAGTAAAAAATGGCTAATTTCTATACCGACAACCCGGCGCTCAAACTCTATCTGACGCATCCCATGATGCAGAAAATCGTAGCTCTCAAGGAGCGCGATTTCCGCGACGCCGACAAATTTGATTACGCTCCCCGCAATTATGAGGACGCTATCGACAATTATGACCGTGTGCTTGAAATCGTAGGCGAAATCTGCGGCGAAATCGTCGCCCCCAACGCCGAGGATGTCGACCACAACGGCCCGAAAGTAGAAAACAGCCGTGTGATCTACGCCGAGGGCACTCAGAAGAACCTCGACGCAACCCGCAAGGCCGGCCTCATGGGCATGGCTATGCCCCGCGAACTGGGCGGCCTCAATTTCCCGATCACTCCCTACATCATGGCCGCCGACATCGTCAGCCGTGCCGATGCAGGTTTCGAAAACCTCTGGGGCCTCCAGGATTGCGCGGAGACTATCTATGAATTCGCCGATGAGGATCAGAAGAAGCGTTATATCCCCCGCGTTTGCGCAGGCGAGACAATGTCGATGGACCTCACAGAGCCCGATGCAGGCTCCGACCTTCAGAGCGTAATGCTCAAAGCAACTCAGAAGGAGGATGGCAGCTGGGTGCTCAACGGCGTGAAGCGCTTCATCACCAACGGCGACGCCGATATCCACCTCGTGCTCGCCCGCTCGGAAGAGGGTAGCCACGACGGCCGCGGCCTTTCGATGTTTATCTATGATAAGCGCAATGGCGGCGTCAATGTGCGTCGCATCGAGAATAAGATGGGCATCAAGGGCAGCCCGACTTGCGAGCTGACCTATAAGGACGCTCCCTGCGAACTCGTCGGATCGCGTCGTCTCGGCCTCATCAAGTATGTGATGGCCCTGATGAACGGTGCCCGCCTCGGCATCGCCGCTCAGAGCGTCGGCCTCAGCGAGATCGCTTATCGCGAAGCTCTCGACTACGCCAAGGAGCGCAAGCAGTTTGGCAAGGCAATCATCGAGTTCCCCGCCGTGTCGGAGATCCTTTCGGTCATGAAAGCCAAACTCGACGCAAGCCGCACACTCCTTTATGCCTGCGCGCGCTATGTCGACATGTATAAGATCTATGACGACATCGCCAAAGAGCGCCCCCTCACCAAGGAGGAGAAGATCGAAGCAAAATATTACAGCCGTCTGGCCGACGCCTTCACTCCGCTCGCGAAGGGTCTGACTTCGGAATATTGCAACCAGAACGCCTACGACTGCATCCAGATCCACGGCGGCTCCGGCTTCATGAAGGACTACGCATGCGAACGTGTATATCGCGACGCCCGCATCACAAGCATCTATGAGGGTACAACCCAGCTGCAGGTGGTGGCGGCTATCCGCCACGTGACCACCGGCACATATCTCAACAAGATCCGCGAGATGGAAGCCGAGCAGGTTTGCCCCGAAGATGAAGGCATCAAGAATACACTCGTGTTCATGACTCAGCAGTATGCCGACGCCGTGCAGAGTGTGCTCGGCGTGAAGGATGCCGCTTATCAGGATTTCATGGCGCGCCGTCTCGTCGAAATGGCCGGCTGCATCGTGATGGGCTATCTCCTTCTCGAAGACACTCAGCGTGACGAGTCGTTCCGCAAGAGCCTCCATGTCTATGTCAACTATGGTCAGGCAGAAGTGGCCAAGCATGCAAGCTTCATCGGCAACTTCCGTCCGGAGGAGATCACCGATTATCTCGAAAAATAATTACGGTTCATAATTAAAATACGAAATGGGGCGGTGCGCTAATCGAAAGGCGCCGCCTCATTTTTTATGGAGTGAAGCCATATAATTCAGTAAAAATGGAAAACAATCATCCGATTCTGAGCAGGCTCGAACCGCGAAAACTGATATGCCTCGACGCGGAATTCGCCCAAGGCTACGGCCCCGGAGCCGGTCTCGCGATGCTTGAGCTGTCGATTTCGGGAGCCGATGGCAAGATGATTTATTCGAAGCGGTTTAAGCCGACGAGCTTCCGTCGCTGGCGACTGAATCCCCACAATATCTCGCCCGCGGATGTGGCGCGCGCTCCGCGCTTCCGCGATTGCATCGGCGAGATACGCAGAATCATCAACGAGGCCGATTATATCACAGGCTTCGCACTCGAAAACGACTTCCGGCGTCTTGAAGAAGAGGGGATAGTCATCCCCGAATCAAAGAAAGTGATCGAACTGCGCGATTGGTTCTGGTCGCTCTATGGCCGGGAGCGAGGCCTTGATCTTGTCGAAGGGATAAGCAATGAGAGGGTGGCGCAGGAATTCGGGGTGAGTGTAGATGAATCATTGGTGCATACTTCCGCCTACGACATTCATCTGAGCCTTGAATCGCTCGGCGCATTGCTGCGCCACGCATTGCCCGATCCCGGCGATATGATGATGGAGCGGTTCTATGATATCACGCAATCCGAATTTCTCAAAAAGAAAGAAGACTACGACCGCGAGCGCGCCTCCGGCTATTGCTATATCGAGCGGCGGCAAGACGGATATATGATGCGAACCGTGCGGCAGTCGCCCGGCCCGGAACGCGATGTGATCGCATGCGTCGCCGTGGCCGATCGCAAGAAAGCGCAGATCGAACTCAGCCGGATGCTGACGGGACGCGTCATCTCAGGCGGCGTCATGCTCCGCAGCGTCAGCGACACAAAGCTTCAGCGCTTCCTCGCCTACCGCAACGAATTCGATCCCGCCACCTCCGCCATGCAGTCGAAGCTCATGAAGCTCGCAGCCGGATTCGGAGGCAAATAGCGCGTTCGAAAATAGGGGAGATGTAGGGCGAGGCATAATAAAAGCCTCGAAAAGGATGGGGCAGGCGTAAATGCCGACGATAAAATTTGCGTATGTCGCCGGAATTTTGTAATTTTGCGAAAGATTTGCGCCGAGTGCGTAAAAATCTTTGAAAATAAACAAATTAACAAAAGTATGAATCGTTACGAAACCGTTTTCATTTTAACTCCCGTTTTGTCTGACGAACAGATGAAGGAAGCGGTTGGCAAATTCAAGGGTCTTCTCGAAGAGAATGGCGCTAAGATTGTCAATGAAGAGGAATGGGGCCTCCGCAAGCTGGCTTATCCCATTCAGAAGAAATCCACAGGCTTCTATTGCCTCCTCGAATTCGAGGGCGCTCCGACGCTTGTGAAGAAGCTCGACATCGCCTTCCGTCGCGACGAGCGTGTGATCCGTTTCCTCACTTTCCGCCTCGACAAGTATGCAGTGGAATATGCTGAGAAGCGTCGCAATCTGAGAGCCAAAAAAGCAAGTGAGAAACCCGCCGAGGCCGCAGCCGAAGCATAATCGTCTGAAATCTTATGGCAGCAAATAGCGAAATCCGTTATCTTACCCCTCTGGCGGTAGACACTAACTTCAAGAAATATTGCCGTTTCAAACGCAGCGGCATCAAGTATATCGACTATAAGGATCCCGAGTTCCTCAAGAAGTTCCTCAATGAGCAGGGCAAGATCCTTCCCCGTCGTATCACCGGTACAAGCC
The DNA here is from genome assembly GCA_947175695.1 of uncultured Porphyromonadaceae bacterium. Classification (GTDB taxonomy): domain Bacteria; phylum Bacteroidota; class Bacteroidia; order Bacteroidales; family Muribaculaceae; genus Lepagella. The sequence continues at coordinate 29,255 of CAMWNT010000003.1, read as the reverse complement.
TGAAGTTTCAGCGCCGTGTGGCTCAGGCTGTTAAGCGTGCACGCCACCTCGCTCTTCTTCCCTACGTGACCGACTTGATGAAATAATTGTTTCACTTCTTAAATCAACTCGAAAAATGAAAATTATTCTGAAAGAGAATGTAGCCGGTCTGGGCTACAAAGATGATGTGGTAGAAGTGAAGGATGGCTACGGCCGCAACTATCTCATCCCCCAGGGCAAGTGCATCATCGCTTCCGACGCAGCTCTCAAGCAGCTTAAGGAAGACCTCAAGCAGCGTGCCCACAAGATCGCCAAAGCTAAGGCTGACGCTGAAGAGGCAGCCAAGGCTATCGAAGGCCTGAAGCTCACTATCGCAGCCAAGACAGGTGCAAACGGCACTGTCTACGGTTCTGTCGGTGCGGCTCAGATCGCCGAAGCTCTCGAGAAGCTCGGCCACAACATCGATCGCAAGATCATCAGCGTGAAGCAGCCCGTGAAGCTCGTGGGCGTTTACGTGGCTTCCGTGAAGTTCCACAAAGAGGTTGAGACCGAAGTGGAATTCGAGGTTGTCAGCGAGACAGCTCCCGCAGAAGAAGAAAAGGCAGCTGAGTAATATCGGCTCTCCTTTATATTAACAGTCGACATGAGTTATCCTTCCGGCCTAAGGGTCGGAGGGATTTCTTTTTGATGAGGCTCCATAGATCGGGATTGATCATGAATCATCATGATTTAACGTGATGGAACATGATTGAGCCGGATTGATCTTGATTAATCGAGATTGAACATGATTGAGCCGGATTGAGCTCGATCGGTGGGAGGGCTTTTGCTCTGCGCTTTGCCGGCTACAGCCGACGGCGACTATTGCGATTTTGAAAAAAAAAGCGTAAATTTGTAGATTGATTGGCGCGCACTCCCGCCGCCTCTGCTCCGCCCGAGCCGCAAAGCCGTCACGGCATCCCGCCGGCTCCGCGACGGAGGAAATCCAAAAAACGTAACTCGGATGAAATTCAACGTATCAGGTAAGGCTCTGCTCTCCGGAATGCAGGCCGTCAGCAAAGTGATCGCCGCCAAAAACTCAATGGCGATCCTCGATAACTTCCTTCTCAAAGTGACGGAAGACAGACTTTATATCACCGGCAGCGATCAGGAGACCGTCATGACCGCTTGGGTGGAAATCTTCGATGTCGAAGGTGAAGGAGAGGTGGCTGTCCTTGCCAAGCGGTTGCTCGATGTGGTCAAGGAGGTAGGCAACCAGCCCTTGAAAATTGAAGTCAACGACTCTACCAAGGAGCTTGAAATTGCCTTTCTCAACGGTCATTTCAGCTTCGTTGGCGTCGATGCCGCCGAGTATCCCCGCAAGAAGGAGGAGGCCGAGGAGGTCAACGAATTTGAGTTCCCCGCTGCCATGGTCATCGGTGGACTGGAGGGCACACTCTTCGCTGCCAGCGTAGAGACAATCCGTCCGATCATGATGGGCGTCTATTGGGATATCGAGCCCGAACGCATCACATTCGTATGCTCCGACACCCATAAGCTCGTCAAGTATGAAGTGACCAATGTCGCTCCCGGTCTGACCGACAGCTTTATCCTTCCGGCGAAACCCGCCAATATCATCAAGTCGCTCCTCCCCAAAGATGAAGAAGCCACAGTCAAGATCGTGAAGGATTCAAAGTCGGCCACTTTCACTTTCGACACCTTCTCTCTGACAACACGCCTGATCAAGGGTCAATATCCCAATTATCGTCGTGTTTTCCCCAAAGACAATCCCTTCTGTCTGATCGCCAACCGCGAGGCTATGCTCATGGCAGTGCGCCGTGTGGCTCTCTTCGCAAGCAAGGCTTCGAAGCTGATCAAATTCCAGATCCAGCCGACCGAACTGTTGATGGCCGGACAAGACCTCGACTGCGCCACAAAGGCCGAAGAGCGTCTTGAATGCGATTATGAGGGCAACCCGATGACAATCGGCTTCAATTCGGAATATATGACCGAAGTGCTTTCAAACCTCAACAGCGAGGATGTCAGAATCGAACTCGCCGATCCGGCGCGTCCCGGTCTCTTCTCACCGGTTGAAAAGACCGAGGGCGTCGATGTCGTGATGCTGCAGATGCCGATGCAGGTGATTGAATAATTGACTCGTCACGCAGCAAATATCCCATACTCATATGAGCAGAGAACTGAAACTTGAGCGCCCGCTCGTATTCTTCGATCTCGAGACCACCGGCACAAATGCCGTCACCGACCGCATCGTGGAGATCAGCGTCGTCAAGCGCTATCCCGACGGACGTGTCGAAGAGAAGACTCAGCGTGTCAATCCGAAACGCCACATTCCGGAGGAGGCTACGGCTGTGCATCATATCACCGACGAGATGGTGGCCGACGCGCCTACCTTCGAGCAAATCGCCAACTCATTCCATAAATTTCTCGAGGGATGCGATATCGCCGGATTCAACAGCAATAAATTCGATGTGCCCCTGCTGATCGAGGAGTTCGGCCGCGCCGGCATCAATTTCGATGTCGCCGGACGCAAATTCATCGACGTGCAGAATATCTTCCATAAGATGGAGCAACGCACTCTTGTGGCCGCCTACCGCTTCTATTGCGGCAAGGAGCTCGACGGGGCGCATTCGGCCGCCGGCGATACGATGGCCACAATGGAAGTGCTCCTCGCTCAGATCAACCGCTATGCCGAGCTCGGCAACGATGTCAAGTCGCTCAGCGAGTTCTCCGGCGGCGGACGCAATCTCGACCTCGCCGCAAGAATCGTGCTCAACGACAATGATGTGCCCGTCTTCAACTTCGGCAAGTATAAGGGGCGCCCTGTGGAGGAAGTTCTCCGCCGCGAGCCCTCTTACTACAACTGGATCATGCAAGGCGAGTTCGCAAAAAACACCAAGGATGTATTGACGCAATTGCGTTATAAATATTTCGACAAATGACGTCTGTAGCCAAATCCTATCTCGAGGGTAAGCACATAGTGCTCGGCATATCGGGCGGTATCGCCGCCTATAAATCGGCTTATCTGCTGCGCCTGCTGATCAAGATGGGCGCCGAAGTGCAAGTGGTCATCACCCCCTCGGGCAAGGAGTTTATCACTCCCGTCACTCTTGCGGCTCTCAGCGGTAAGCCTGTTGTCAGCGAGTTTTTCTCGGCCAATACGGGCGAATGGCATTCTCATGTCGATCTCGGTCTATGGGCCGATCTGATGATCATCGCCCCGGCCACAGCCTCCACTATCGGCAAGATGGCCAACGGCATTGCCGACAATATGCTCGTCACAACCTATCTCTCGGCCAAGGAGCAGGTGATGGTCGCTCCGGCGATGGATCTTGATATGTGGGCTCATCCTTCGACTCAACGCAACGTCGCCACGCTTCGCGCCGACGGCGTCATCATCGTCGAGCCGCAAAGCGGATTCCTCGCCTCGGGGCTCACCGGCAAGGGGCGGATGGAAGAGCCTGAAGCGATCGCCGCGGCAGCCAATGATTATTTCCGCCGGCTCTCCGAATGCGTTCCGGTGGAGCCGACCGAAGACTCCGAAGACTTAATGGGAAAGAGGATCGTCATCAGCGCCGGACCTACCTATGAAGATATCGATCCGGTCAGATTTATCGGCAATTACTCTTCGGGCAAGATGGGCTTCGCCCTGGCCGAGGAGTGCAGTCGTCGCGGCGCGGATGTGACCGTCGTCGCCGGACCCGTCGACCGCCGTCTGGAGCTCTCTTCTCAGATCCAACGCATCGATGTCAGATCCGCCAAGGAGATGCTCGCGGCAATGGAGCGCGAGTTTGAGGACGCGGATATGGCTGTCATGGCGGCCGCTGTGGCCGACTATGCTCCCGCTGAGCCGTCGGCTCTCAAGATCAAGCGCGAGAATAGAGACGAGCTGACCCTTCGACTGGTCAAGAATCCCGATATCGCACGCTGTCTCGGCGAGATCAAAGGTGAGCGCAAACTCGTAGGCTTCGCACTCGAGACCGACAATGCCCTGGCCAACGCCTTCGGCAAACTCAAGCGCAAAAATCTCGACATGATTGTGCTCAACTCTTTGAGCGATCCCGGCGCCGGAATGATGACCGACACCAACAAAGTGACGATCATCCGCCCCGACGCAGCCCCCATGGAGTTCCCGCTGAAGACGAAGCGGGAGGTGGCCGCGGATATCGCGGATGCAATTTCGCTACTTTTCCGACGTTAAGTAGGTAGTGATCAATTGCAGGGATGCATCCCCGGTGCATCCGCTTGCGAGCGCGATATAAATTAGTGAAAGCAAAGATGAAAACAATAGGATTGGGGAAATGCGTAATCGTGGCGGCCGCGTTGGCCGGAGGCGTCGGCGCTGCCGATGCCCAGGAGTTGCGTTGCCAGGTTGAGGTCAATTCCCAGCAGATCGAGGGCACCAACAAAAGTGTGTTTGAATCCCTGCAGGAAGCGATCAACGACTATATGAACGAGACCCGCTTCTCGACGGCCACTTTCGGGCCGGCCGAGAGAATCGACTGTCGGCTCTATCTGACTGTCGGCGAATACGACGGCGACCGCATAAAGGGCGACATACAGGTGCAACTGTCGCGCCCGGTCTACAACTCTACGTATACAACCACCGTGTTCAACTTCAAAGACAACAAGGTGGAATTCGATTATAAGGACGGCGATCCGCTGATCTTCAGCGAAACCTCGCAGCAAAACAATCTTACTGCCATTCTCGACTATTACGCTTATCTTTTTCTTGCGCTTGACTTCGACACTTTCTCGCCTAAGGGCGGACAGCCTTTCTTCGACAAGGCTGCGAGTGTGGTCCAGGCCGCCCAATCGTCGGGAGAAGTGGGGTGGAAAGCTTTCGAAGATACCAAAAACAGATCGGCTGTGCTCAGCGCATACACCGATCCGGCCACTTCGGGAATGCGCGACCTCCTTTACATGTATCATCGGCGCGGACTCGACGAGATGGTGACGAGCCCCGACAAGGGGCGGGCTACAATCACCGAATCGCTCGCCGAGCTGAAGAAAGTCTACAACACGAATCCGATGTCGGTCGGGCTTTCGATCTTCCGCGATTCCAAACTCGACGAGCTGGTCAATATCTATTCCAAGGCCCCTTCGACCGAGCGCGAGGAAGCCTACGATATTCTCCAGCCTCTCTATCCGACCGATATCGATCGACTTGAAAAGATCAAGAAAGGTGGCGATCAATAAAGATCTCATCCGCATCGTCCGGCATCGCGCCGCACGCCTCCATTAGTAAAAACCCGATACTCCCGGAAAGACAGAAGAAAAGTGTTAAAGAAACTCGTAATCAAGAACTACGCTCTCATCGAAGAACTTGAGATTGACTTCGGTGGCGGACTCTCTATTGTCACCGGAGAGACCGGCGCCGGCAAATCGATCATGCTCGGTGCGCTCGGATTGCTTCTCGGCGAGCGCGCCGACACAAAAGCCATCGCCGACAAGGAGCGCAAGACTATAGTCGAGGCCACATTCGAACTCGACCGTCCCTCCGAGACACTCGCCACAGCCGAGACCGAACATATCGAACTCATCGTCAGGCGCGAAATCTCTCCCTCCGGCAGATCGCGCGCGTTTGTCGACGATTCGCCCGTCACGCTGTTGCAGCTTTCCGGCTATACCTCTCATCTTCTCGACATCCACTCCCAGCATGCCAATCTGAGTCTCGCTTCAAAAGAGGGACAGCTGCGCATCATAGATGCAATGGCCGATAATGCGGAAGCTCTGGTCGATTATAGGGAGATATTTAAAAACTATGTGGCAGTCCGCAATCGGCTCCGCCGCCTGCGCGAGGAAAAAGCGCGCAACGAAGAGCGACGCGCGGCTGTGGAATATCAGTTGCGCCAATTGCGCGAACTCAACGTCAAGGAGGGCGAACAGGAGGAGGTGGAGCGTCAGTTTGACCTTCTCAACGATGCCGACGAAATACGCGAGCATCTCCGCACAGCCCATTGGCTGCTCAACGGCGCCGACCAAAGCGCTCTGGCGCAGATCTCCGAGGCGTTTGAGAATCTCGAGGAGGTGCGCCATCTTGTCGAAGGGGATATCAACGACGAAGAGACCCTCCCCGCCCGTCTTTCGACCATCGCTATCGAGGTCAAAGATATTGCCGACACTCTCGAGCGACGCGGCGACATGCTCGAATCAAATCCGGCATTGCTCGCCCGCACCGCAGCGCGAATGCGAGAACTTTATGACGCCGCAAAGGCGTTTAATGTCAAGAAAGCGGATGAACTCATCCCGCTGCGCGAAAAACTGGAGCGCACTCTCTCACTCCTCGATGGATCCGACGACGAAACTCAGGGCCTCGAACGCGAAGAGCGCCAGCTCGGACGATTGCTCAAGGAAATGGCCGATCGACTGACAGAAAGCCGACGCTCCGCAGCTCTGGCATTCAGCGGCCGACTGACCGAACGCGCAATTCCGCTCGGGCTTCCCAACCTCCGCTTTGAAGTCGGAATGACGCGCGGCAAACTGACCCTCGACGGCCAGGACAGCGTCGAATTCCTATGCTCGTTCAATAAAAACGGAATGATGCTTCCCATGGCCACTACCGCTTCCGGTGGCGAGCTCTCCCGACTGACTCTGAGCATCAAATCGCTCATGGCCGAGAAGATGGATATGCCAACGGTCATTTTCGACGAAATCGACACCGGCGTCAGCGGTGAGATCGCGGCCAAAATGGGACGTATGATGGTGGAAATGGGCCAGCAGATTCAGATCATTGCCATCACCCACCTCCCGCAGGTGGCCGCAAAAGGGGAGCGCCACTATAAGGTGTCAAAACGCGATACCGACGAACGCACTGTCAGCACCGTCGTGGAGCTGACCCCCGACCAACGCGTCAGAGAAATCGCCGGTATGCTCAGTGGCGAGCACATCACCGAAGAAGCGCTCTCGGCTGCCCGGGCGCTATGCAAATTGTAAATTATAGTTCGACAAAATGGACAAAAAAGATTATATATTCGGACTCCGTGCCATCATCGAGGCGATCGAGTCAGGAAAGAATATCGATAAGGTGCTCATCCGCAAAGACCTCGGAAGCGACCTCGCAAAAGAACTCTTCGCCAAAATGAAGGAATATGGAGTGGTCAGCCAGAAAGTGCCGGTCGAAAAGCTCAATCGCATCACGATGAAAAACCATCAAGGCGCGATCGCTCTGCTCAGCCCCATTGAGTACACACGGCTTGAACACCTTGTGCCCCTGTTCTACGAAGAGGGCCGCACTCCCTTCATTCTGCTCCTCGACGGGCTCACCGACACCCGCAACTTCGGCGCGATAGCACGCACAGCCGAATGCGTCGGCGCCGATGCGATCGTCATTCCCGAGCGCGGCAGCGTCAGCGTCACTCCCGACGCCGTCAAGACATCGGCCGGCGCGCTGCTCCATATCCCGGTGTGTCGCGAGCGCAGCATCCTCGACGCTGTCAGAATGCTCCGCGACAACGGCTATAAAATTGTCGGTGCCTCCGAAAAAAGTCATGAAGACTACACCGACATCGACTATCGGGTGCCGGTAGGCATAGTCATGGGCGCAGAAGACACCGGCATCAGCAACGACGTGTTGCGGGCCTGCGACTCGCTCGGTGCGATTCCGATATGCGGACATATCGGGTCGCTCAACGTCTCGGTGGCTGCCGGCGTGATGATGTATGAAGTCGTGCGACAGCGTCGTAAATAAGTCGATATCGGCAAAAGAATACCGCCGAATGCCGCGATCCGGACGCTGAAAATTTGAAAATGCGCTGATAAAGTAGTAATTTTGTAGGCGGAATGGGTGGAGGCTGAGGATGAAGTCCCGGAAATAGGGGAGCCCCCCGTTTCTAATGAAAAGTAAAATTTATGATTAATAGAACATTGATACGAATCAAAGTGGTTCAGCTGCTTTATTCATATCTTTTGGTGGAAAATCAGTTTTCAATTGAGTCGCAGCCCGAGTCGCCGACTCGCGAAAAGCGTTTTGCTTATGCGCTCTATCTCGAAGTGCTCGCGATGATGACCGGCATCGCCGCCGGCATCAAACGCCGCGGGGGCGACTCTCCGCTGTATGAAACCCGCTTCATTCAGCGCATCGTCGCCGACGAGAGAGTGCGCAGCGTCATCAGCCGCCGGCTCAATGGCGGAGTCTCGCTCGCCGATGTGGAGCGCATGCTGACTGAAAAAGTCAAGGAATCCGCTCTTTACAAAAAATTCCTCAAGAGCGAAAACCCCGGCTCGCTCGAAGACGAACGAATCTGGGAAGAGATTTTCAATCTCATCATCAAGACCGATCCGCAATTCAACCGCGTCATCACCGGCATGGAAAACTACTCCCTCAGCGGAGTGGAAAGAATGGAAAAACTGATGGAAGCCACTTTCACCAGCTTCTATTCCGCCGCCGACCGCCTGCCCGATGCGCTCAAGACTCTGCGTAAAAGCATGGAAAAAGCGCGCGAGCTCTATTTCCGCTTGCTTGATCTCCCAGCAAGAATCACAGCCCTCCGCGCAGCCGACATCGAGGAGCGTCGCAAGGCATTCCTCGCTTCCGACGAAGACCGCAATCCGAATCTCCGATTCGTCGACAACGCTTTGACCGATTATCTCGCCCACAACGCTATCCTCGAAGCCGAAATCAATCGCTACGGAACTTCGCTGAGCAGCGACGATGAGCCCATGCTCCGCTCCCTGCTCAACGCCATCATGGCCTCCGACATCTATAAGGAATATATGGAATTCCCCGTGACGGATTTCGAGCGCGACTGCGAGTTCTGGCGCAATATCTATCGACAGGTGATCTTCGCCAACCCCGATTTCCTCGAGGCTCTGGAAGATAAATCCGTATTCTGGAACGACGACCTCGACATCATGGGCACATTCGTCATCAAGACCGTCAAGAAAATCGCCGATCGTTATCGCGAGGCCCGTGAGGCTGCCGAAGGACGCAACTCCGCCGATGAAGAGACTCTGATCGGCGACGACGTGTTCCTTCCGATGTATAAGGACGACGAGGATTCCCGCTTCGGAGCGGAGCTCTTTACAGCCGTTGTCGAAAATCGCGACACCTATCGCGAATATATCCACTCAGCCCTCGACCGCAAGATCTGGGAGGCCGAGCGAATGGCATATATGGATGTCGTCATCATGATGACTGCCACGGCCGAGATGCTCAATTTCCCCAAGATCCCTCTCAATGTGACACTCAACGAATATATCGACATCGTGAAGTGTTATTCTACCGAGAAGAGCTCCAACTTTGTCAACGCGCTCCTGCGCGACATGGTCGGCAAGCTTCAGGAAGCCGGAGTGTTGCGCAAGACGGTCGTCGAGAATCGGCGTTAGGCGTTAGGTATTAGATATTAGATATTAGATATTAGGGATTAGGTATTAGATATTAGGTTCCTACTAAAGTCCTTAAGGTTCTTAAGGTCCTTAAAGTCCCTAAACCCTAAACCCTAAACCCTAAAACCTAAAACCTAAAAAAAACGAATTATTAACGAAACACTATACAAGACATGCAACTTTCCACAATCCTCCTTCAGCAGCAAGGACAGAGCGGATGGAGCGGAATGGTGATGATCCTCGTGATGATCGTCATCTTCTATTTCTTCATGATCCGCCCTCAGAGCAAAAAACAGAAAGAAATCAAGAAGGCTCGCGAAGCCATGACCAAGGGCGATAAGGTAGTCACCGCCGGTGGCATCTTCGGCACAGTCAAAAGCATCAATACTGCCGACAACACTGTCATGATGGAGATCGCTCAGGGCGTCACAATCAAAGTGAGCCGCGAACAGATCTTCCCCGCAGGCGTCGAGAAGGCTCAGAAAAACGATGCCAAGAAAGAGGAAGAGCCCAAGCAGAAATAATCCAAGTCAAAAATCAACGCGTGGCGATGTCGAAGCTGACGTCGCCACGCGATAATATCCCGAAAGCGTGGCACCCCGCAAGGCAAATATCAAGATGCTATGGCATGACGTGAAAGCTACTTCAGGCTTCCGCAAGTTTCTTACGTATCTCGTGTTTGTCGCGATAGCCGCGCTTTTCTGGTTTATACTGACTCTCAACGACAGCATGCAGGACGATATCGACGTGCATCTCAATGTGTTCAATGTGCCCGATACCGTCACTTTCATCACCGACCCTCCGAAAGATATCCACGTCATGGTGCGCGATAAAGGCACCAATCTTTGGCGCACCGGTATCATCGGCCGAGCCACAATCGATCTCAATTTCCGCGAGTATGGCCAGGATGGAGTGTTCTATGTCAGCATGGGAGAGATGACGGCCGCTCTGAAGAAGACATTCGGACAGACCGCCTCGATCATCTCCACATCGGCCGACAGTCTGCGCTTGATCTACACCACGCTTCCGGGCCGCAGAATCCCCGTCGAAGTGTCGGCCGATCTTTCGGCCGCCGTCGGCAAGATAATCAGCGGCCGTGCTGTCGCCACTCCCTCGGCTGTCACAGTCTACAGCACCCGCGAAACCCTCGATACGATCACACGCGTCATCACCGAGCGGCTGACCGTCAAAGACCTTGAGGAAAGCAAAAGCTTCACAGTCAGAATCAAGAAGATTCCCGGGGTCAGAATCGAGCCCGAGGAGATCAAAGTCAGTGTGACGGTCGAGCCGTTGGTCAGAAAGCAAGTATCAGTCAATATCATGATCGACAATGTGCCCCCGGGCGAGGATCTCCTCCTCTTCCCTTCGAAGACAGAGGTGGAGTATTACCTTCCGATGAGCAAGTTCAATCAGGATGATGATCTGATCGAAGTGCATGTCGACTATCGCGATCTCGAATCCGGCTCCAATCGGCTTCCGTTGCACCTCGGACGTCACAACCCCTCGCTCGAAAACATCCGCATCCTCGACCAAAGCGTGGAATACACTCTGGTCAGAGACTGATGACGCCGAATGGCTCGCGAGTTGTTTTCGCAATCAAAATCATTCACTTTCGTCAATTCACGTATACACGCCTATGCTTATCGGAATATGTGGGGGAATAGGGAGCGGTAAAAGTGTTGTCAGTCGCGTGCTCCGCCAGATGGGGATGACTGTCTACGACTGCGATGCAGAAGCGCGCCGCATCATGAACTCCGATCCGGGGATCAAATGCCGTATTCGCGACGAGATATCGGCCGATGTGACCGACGGCGAATCTGCGCCCGACCGCAAGTTGCTTGCCGATATAGTCTTCAGCAACGAAGAGGCGCGCAAACGGCTCAACGCGATTGTGCATGGAGCTGTCAGAAGCGATCTTGAAGAGAAGCGGCGCCCGTTGATGTGGGTCGAGGCGGCTATACTCGCCGAAAGCGGAATTGCCGACATGTGCGACGAGATCTGGAGCGTAGAGTCGCCTCCCGACATCCGGATACGGCGCATTGTCGCCCGCGACAAAATCGCCCCGCACATGGCGCTCAAGCGCATTGCTTCGCAAGCCGCCGAGGAGCGGATGCTCCGGAAATTCGATAAGATCGTCAAAGTCGTCCACAACGACGAGTTTCATTCCATTCTGGCACAAGTCGAAAATCTCCTCAAAGATATAGATATAGCCGCCCGCTGACAAGCCGCTCAATGCGGCGTGCGGACGCGTAATATGGAAATTATAGCAATTCAACCGCAATGTTAAGAACAATTCTGTCAATCACCGGCAAGCCCGGACTTTTTAAAATCGTATCCCACGGCAATCGCATGCTTCTCGTAGAAGATCTGCTGACAAAGAAGCGCACTCCGGTGCATTCCCGCGATAAAGTCGTGTCGCTCGGCGATATCTCCATGTACACCATGGGCGACGACAAGCCTCTTGACGAGATCCTTGATCTTGTGTATGCTCACGAAAACGGCGCCAAGATCGACGTCAAGTCGCTTTCTACCGACGACCTGCGTGAACGCTTCGGCGAGATCCTCCCCGACTTCGACCGCGAGCGTGTCTATCCCTCCGACATCAAGAAGCTCTTCACATGGTATAACATCCTCCTTGAAGCCGGCTTCACCAAATTCACATCCGACGAAGCCGCCGAAGAGGCCGCAGCCGACGAGTCTGCTGCCGAGGCATCTGCCGAGTAAGCTGCTGAAGAAGCAACTGCCGAGTAAGGATTTCCGAGTCAGGAACCCCTTCTCTTTTAAACATAAAAATCCCCGATACGATCATTTTCGCATCGGGGATTCTATTTTGAAGTCCGGCTTAAGGAGTAGATCCTTAAAGTCCTTAAAGCCCCTAAAGTCCTTCCTAAAACCTAAAAATCACAACATCTCTTCGGAGCGGCGGATAAAGTCGGCCAGATCGCGACCTTTAAGCAATCCGTTGCCGAGGAGTGCAAGGTCGATCATCTGGCGGATGGCGGGCTTGCCGGCGGCATAGTCGTTGAGGAGCTTAGATTGCTCGTCGCGAAGCGATGCCACCTTAGCCTCCTTCTCGGCCACTTCCTTGTCGGCCGCAGCCTTCGCCTCGTCGGTCATGCCTTCGCGGGATTTGGGATCGCGCGACGATGTGATCTCGCCATTGAGCTTGGAAATCTCGTCGAGCACAGGCTGAAGCTTATCTTTCAGTTCGCCTTCAGCCTCGCTGAGGATTCGTTCTACGGAGGGCTGAGCCGTGTTGACCACAAGCTGATAGCTGTCGGGGAACGCGTGGCCCGACATGCCCGGCTGCTGTTCGGCCATCTGCTTCATTCGGCGCATGAACTCATTCTGAGTGATTGTGGCCGGCGATGCCGACTCGCCGAGATTCTCCAGGCTGACGATGAAATTGGCATTCTCGACTTCCGGAATGCGTGCCGAGAATATGCCCTGCAGAATATCGCTCTGCAGCGGTGAAAGACCGGTTGCGACACTATCCGACTTCGCGATCAGACGCTCCGGAATGTCGGAATCGACGCGGACGAAACGCAATTTCTCCTCCTTTGATTCAAGCAGCGACATGAAATGGCTGTCGAGCTCGCCATTCATCAGCAATACGTTGTAGCCCTTCTCCTCGGCCTGACGGATATAGCTATACTGCGCAGTCGGGTCGGTGGTGTAGAGATAGATCAGTGTCGAGTCTTTGTCGGTCTGGGTGGGCTCGACGAGTTTGCGGTAATCTTCGAGCGAGAAATACTTGCCGCCGACATCCTTCAGCAGGAAGAACTTCCGGGCCGATTCATAGAATTTCTCATCGGTCAGCATGCCGTATTCGATAAAGATGCGGATATCGTCCCACTTCTTCTCAAACTCGGCGCGATCGGTGGTGTAAAGTCGGTCGAGCTTCTCGGCCACTTTCTTCGAGATATACGAAGAGATCTTCTTCACCTGGCGGTCGGCCTGCAGATAGCTGCGGCTGACGTTGAGAGGAATGTCGGGGGAATCGATCACACCCTGCATGATCGTCATGAACTCAGGCACCACGCCCTCAACCTGATCGGTCACATAAACCTGATTGCAATAAAGCTGGATGCGGTTGCGCTGGATATCGATGTTGCTCTTCACCTTCGGGAAATAGAGAATGCCGGTCAGAGTGAAGGGATAGTCCACATTCAGATGGATCCAGAAGAGGGGATCTTCGCGACCGGGCATCAGTTCGTGGTAGAAGCGCAGATAGTCGTCGTCGGTGAGATCGGTCGGCTTGCGGGTCCAGAGCGGCTCGGTGGCATTGACCACATTGTCCTCGTCAGAATCCACATATTGGCCATCCTTCCATTCCTTCTTTTTGCCGAACACGACCGGCACGGGCAGGAATCGGCAATACTTCTTCAGCAGGCCCTCGATGCGGTCGGACTCAAGATACTCCTTGGATTCCTCATCGATATGAAGGATGATCTCTGTGCCGCGGTCGCTCTTTTCGATGGGGTGCATCTCATATTCAGGCGATCCGTCGCACGACCATTCAACGCCCTCGGCGCCCTCCTTCCAGGAGAGCGAACGGATCACGACCTTATCGGCAACCATGAATGCCGAATAGAATCCCAATCCGAAATGGCCGATGATGGAATTGGCCGTATCCTTATATTTGGCGAGGAATTCCTCCGCGCCGGAGAAAGCGATCTGATTGATGTATTTTTCAATATCGGCGGCGTCCATGCCGATTCCGCGATCGACGACAGTCAGTGTGCCGGCCTCTTTGTCGATAATGACGCGCACATCGAGATTGCCCAGTTCGCCTTTGAATTCGCCAAACGAATTCAGTGTCTGAAGCTTGCGCGTAGCGTCGACGGCGTTGCTGACAAGCTCGCGAAGGAAGATCTCATTGTCGCTGTAAAGAAACTTTTTGATGACGGGGAAGATATTTTCGGTAGTAACCCCGATTTTTCCGTTTGCCATATTTTATTGTTAATCTCGCGACAGCCTCGGCCGCCGCATTGTTAAATGTTTTGTCTTTACCATATGTAGTAACAAAAAGTGTGCCGAATGGGTTTCCACCATCCGGCACACACTTCTTATAATGGCTTTAAAGCCTCGATTAGCCCAATTAGCCTAATTAGCCTAATTAGCCATGATTAATCATGATTAGCCTAAACCCTAAAACCTAAACCCTAAAATCTAAAACCTAACACCTAAACCCTACTCCCGCGCCAGCGTGCGGGCCGGGGCGGCTTTCCCGGCGAAGCGGCTCGGCAGGATCAGCGATATCCATATGATGGCCAGCACCCCCGCATTGAGGAGCAGCATTGCGGGAATCGAAATCTCGACCGGCACAAAATCTATATAATACGAATCCGGATCGAGAGGGATGAAGTGGGTGGCTTTCTGAGTGTAAAGCAGGATCAGTGACGCCGCGTCGCCGATCAGCAGGCCGATCAATGCGATTCGCGCAGCGAGCAGCATGAAGATCCGACCGATCATTTTGCGCGACGCCCCAAGAGCCGAAAGCAACGCGATGACTCTGACTTTATCCACCATCAGAATCAGCATTCCCGAGATGAGCGTAATGACGGCTACGATTGTCATAAGTGTCAAAACGACGATGACATTCGTGTCAAGCATACTCAGCCAATGGAAATATCCGGCGCCCGACTGGCGTGCGTCGACCACGTCATACATCCGATATGTCAGCCCCTGCGTGTAGGCGTTGAGCAACGCGGCGCGCAGCTCGGTCGAATTATATTCAACATCGGCGAAATCATCCACAGAGATGGCGATCGAAGTGGCTTCGTTGGGGGAGAGCCCGGCCACATCGCGGATCAGATCCAGACTGCCGAATATAAAGGCATCGTCATAAGAATCGAAATGCGAATTAAATACGGCTGCCACCTTCAACGGGCGCACAATGATGCGGTCGGCGATAAAATATGTGTCGATACGGTCGCCCGCTTTCAGCCCCAGGCGCGAGGCCGCAAGGCGGGATATGGCCACAAGATTGCGGGCTGAATCGGCTTCGAAGTCGGGGAGCGACCCGGCCGTGACGGCCGACGCTATAAACTCGCGTGTCTCCGCGTTGGAGAGCGATTTGAGATAGACCCCCTTGAAGTCGGTCGGAGTCTTCAGAATGGCCGGGATCGCAGCCTGCAGACTGTATTCGCGGATATACGGCTGCGAATCCAACACTGATTTCAGCGATGGAGTCAGAGTCAGCGTGCCGACCGCGCCCGATTGCGACGGAGCGTCGGGGACGGGCATGACGACAATATGCGAATTGAATCCGGCCACTTTGGAAGTGATCTCCCGCTTGAACCCGACCACGATCGCTATGGCCGCGGCCATGACGACCACGGCAAGCGCGACGGCTGCGATTCCCACTCCGACAGCCGGCGAAATGCGGTTGCCCTCGGAAGCGAGCGAGAGGCGCCTTGCGATATATAGATACGCTGTGTTCATTTTCTTTTACCCTCTCGGGAAAGCCCCAATGAGGCCGATATGATCCCCGGGATTAAAAAATTATCAATAAAGTTTTGCAAATTTAAGGAAAAAATTTGGCAAATCACCTTACTATAGTTAACTTTGGCCTTTGAAGTGGCTGACGTCGCCTCGCGGGGCGATGACTGCGTGAGCCGAATGCCGACACGCAATCAGAAGTGATCCTCCCAATAGCCATTTCGGTCAACCTTATTTCTAAGACAACACTATTCTACATCATCTAATGGAAGAGACCCTTATCAAAACCTGTCTGCACGACCGCCATGTAAAGGCCGGCGCGCTGATGTCGCCCTTTGGCGGATTCGACATGCCCATCCAATACAAAGGAATCACCGAAGAACATAACGCCGTGCGCCATGAAGTCGGAGTGTTCGACGTCAGCCACATGGGCGAAGTCAGAATCAAAGGTCGCCAGGCCTACGACTATGTCAGCCATATTTTCGTCAACGATGTGACCGGCGCCCCCGACGGCCAGATCTTTTATGGCATGATGTGTTATGAAAACGGCACAACCGTCGACGACCTCCTCGTCTATAAAGTCAACGATGAAGAATATTTCCTCGTGATCAACGCGGCCAATATCGATAAGGATGTCGCTTGGATCAAGGAGAACGCTGTCGGTTTCGACGTCACTGTCGAGGATGAATCGCCCCGCTATGGCGAAGTGGCCCTGCAGGGCCCGCTGGCCGAAAAGACCCTTGAGGAGGTGCTTGGTCTCGACGGCAAGGATATCCCCTTCTATAATTTCAAGACGTTTGATGTCGACGGCGAGGAAATCATCGTCAGCCGCACCGGCTATACAGGCGAGGACGGCTTCGAGATCTACGGCAGCCACGATTACATCGTCAAGGTGTGGGATCGACTGATGGAGGCCGGCGTGCAGCCTTGCGGTCTCGGTTGCCGCGACACTCTCCGCTTCGAAGTCGGCCTGCCGCTCTACGGCCATGAGCTGAGCGATCAGATCACTCCGATCGAAGGCAGCCTGAGCATGTTTGTCAAGCTCGATAAGCCGTCGTTTATCGGCAAGGAGGCTCTCGCCCGTCAGAAAGCAGAAGGTGTCAAGCGTCGCATCGTCGGTATCGAGCTGGAAGGCTCGGCTGTGCCGCGCGCCGGATATCCCGTGATCGTCGACGGAGAGCAGGTGGGCGAAGTGACCACCGGCTATAAATCCATCTCGACAGGGAAGAGTGTGGCCATGGCTATGGTTGCCAAGCCCTACGACAAACTCGGCACTCCCGTAGAGATTCAGATCCGCAAAAAGCGTTTCCCCGGCAAGGTGGTCAAGAAGCGTTTCTACGACAAAAACTATAAGAAATAATCAGCATCTTCCCTCAGGCCGATTCGGATCGGGACGCCCTTTCCGACCCTCCCGGGGGCAGACATCAACAATAACATAAAAAACACCACACACACATACACCATGAGCAAGATTTTAGACGACCTCCGCTATGCGGATTCCCACGAATGGGTTAAACTCGATGGCGACATCGCCACAGTCGGTATCACAGACTACGCCCAGCATGCGCTCGGCAGCATCGTATACGTCGACATGCCCGAACCGGGCGATGAAGTCACTGCCGGCGAGGAGTTCGGTGCAGTGGAGTCGGTCAAGGCCGCCAGCGACCTTATCTCTCCCGTCAGCGGAGAGGTGGTGGAGATCAATTCGGATCTCGAAGACAGCCCCGAGCTCGTCAATGAAGACGCTTTCGCCAACTGGATTATGAAAGTCAAAGTGAGCGATCCGTCGGAAATCGACTCGCTCCTTGACGCAGCGGCTTATGCAGGAATTTGCGAAGAATAATTCCGAATCGCTATGAAGAGAATGACGCCCTCCGTTCAGCAGCCCGATTTGAAGCGGGCCGCCGAATGGCGGGCGTCTGCTTTTCCCCGACAGCGTATTCCCGGAAGGCTTTTTCGATAATAATCTAACCTTATCTAATCATTATTTCCACATCTTATCAGATGAGTAATAAATTCATGCCCCACACCGACGCCGACATCCGCCGGATGCTCGACAAGATCGGCGTGGATTCAATCGATGATCTTTACAACGACGTGCCTCGCGAAGTGATCTACACGTCTGACTATAATATCCCTTCGGCTATGTCGGAGATCGAGCTGCGCCGCCATTTCGAGGAGCTGGGCCGCAAAAACCGTCGTCTGACTGTGTTTGCAGGCGGTGGCGCCTACGACCATTATTCCCCCTCGACTGTGGCCCATCTGCTGCAGCGCAGCGAGTTCTACACTGCCTACACTCCTTATCAGCCGGAGATCTCGCAGGGCACTCTCCAATATATTTTCGAATATCAGTCGATCATCAGCGAGCTGACAGGTATGGAGGCCACCAACGCGTCGATGTATGACGGCGCTACGGCCACAGCCGAAGCAATGTTCATGATGGTGGCGTCGGCCAAGAAGCGCAATCGCGTTGTGGCGTCGGCCACTATCGCCGATCGTGTGCTTGACGTTGTCGCCACTTACGCCCGTTTCCACGGCGTTGAGCTGACTGTCGTGGCCGAAAAGGATGGCGTCAGCGATCTTGAGGCCATCAAGGCCGAACTTGAGAAGGGGGATGTGGCCGGCGTGATTGTGCCGACCCCCAATAAATATGGCATCATCGAGGATTTCACCGGTCTTGCCGATGCGATTCATGCCGCCAAAGCATATTTCGCCATCAACGCCGATCCGTCGGCACTCGCCGTGCTGCGCACTCCCGCCGAATGGGGCGCCGATGTGGCGTGTGGCGATGGCCAGACTCTGGGCATGCCGCTTAATTTCGGCGGCCCCTATCTCGGCTATATTTCTTGCGCCAAGAGCATGCTCCGCAAGATGCCGGGGCGTGTCGTGGGCGTCACCCGCGATGCCGACGGCAAGCGCGCTTTTGTGCTGACCCTTCAGGCCCGCGAGCAGCATATACGTCGCGAAAAGGCCACATCCAATATCTGCTCTAATCAGTCGCTGATGGCTCTCTATGCCACAATCTATGTCGCTCTGATGGGCCGACAGGGAATGAAGGAGCTCAACGCGCTGGCATGCGACGGAGCGCATTATCTCTTTGACCGACTGACTGCGACCGGCCTTTTCCGTCCGGCTTTCCCGGGCAGTCCGTTCCTGAAGGAGTTTGTAGTCGCTACGGATCTCGATGTCGATTCTCTCAACGCTATGCTGCTCGACAACGGCATCATGGGCGGCATCAATCTCGGCGAGGGCCGAGTGGAGTTTGCCGTCACTGAGAAGCGCACCAAAGAGGAGATCGACCGACTCGTGGATCTTATCGAAACTTTCAGCAAATAATCCTTTCCAATTCTCTGACAAATGAAATACTACGATAAACTTGTTTTCGAACTCTCGCGCCCGGGACGGAAAGGTTATGAACTCCCGGCCGATAACTATGGCAATAACGCGCTTCAGAGCCTCCCGGCCGATCTGCTGCGTCGCGACGAGGCTCAGCTCCCGGAAGTGAGCGAGCTCGATGTAGTGCGTCACTATACGAATCTTTCGATGAAGAATTTCGGTGTCGACACCGGCTTCTATCCTCTCGGATCATGCACAATGAAGTATAATCCGAAAATCAATGAGGAGGTGGCCGCCGACCCGGCTTTCACTGCGATCCATCCCCTGCAGGACGCAAAGTCGACGCAGGGTGCGCTCGAGCTCTATTACAATCTTCAGCGCGCTCTCTCGGAGATCGCCGGATTGCATGAGTTTACTCTCAATCCCTATGCCGGCGCTCATGGCGAGCTGACGGGCCTGATGGTGATGCGCGCATATCATATCGCCAATGGCGATGAGAAGCGCACAAAAGTGATTGTGCCCGACTCGGCTCACGGCACAAACCCGGCGTCGGCTATGGTGGCCGGTCTTCAGGTAGTGGAGGTGAAGTCGAAGCCCAATGGCTCGATCGATGTCGAGGATCTCAAGCCGCTGCTCGACGACACTGTGGCGGGCATCATGATGACCAATCCCAATACGCTCGGCATGTTCGAGACCGAAATCATGGAGATCGCTTCGCTTGTGCATGAAGCCGGCGGACTGCTCTATTACGACGGCGCCAATCTCAATCCGCTTCTCGGCAAGGTGCGCCCGGGCGACATGGGATTCGATATCATGCATATCAATCTCCACAAGACATTCTCGACGCCTCACGGCGGCGGCGGTCCCGGCTCGGGTCCGGTCGGAGTGGTGGAGAAGCTCGCGCGCTTCCTCCCGAATCCGAAGGTGGTCAAGAATGCCGACGGATCGTTTGGCGTATCGACCGGCTCGGAGAGCCTGGGCAGCGTCTCGACTTTCTTCGGCAATTTCGGAGTGATGATGCGTGCCTATGCCTATATCCTGACCCTCGGCAAGGAGAATATCCGCAACGTCGGCCCGCTCGCCACTCTCAACGCCAACTATATCAAGGAATCGCTCAAAGACGACTATCTGCTCCCGATCGAGGGAGCCTGCAAGCATGAGTTCGTGTTTGACGGCTTGAAAGACAAGTCGACGGGCGTCACCACTCTCAACGTGGCAAAGCGCCTTCTCGATTACGGCTTCCATGCGCCGACGATCTATTTCCCGCTCCTTTTCCATGAGAGCATGATGATCGAACCGACCGAGACCGAAAGCCTCGAGACTCTCGATGAATTTATCGAGGTGATGCATAAAGTGGCTCGCGAGGCCCGCGAGACTCCGGACGCTGTGAAGGACGCCCCGCTGACCACCCTCGTCAGAAAACTCGACGAGACCGGCGCCGCAAAGAATCCTGTGCTGACCTATCGCCAGTATCTGGCCGGCGAATCCAAATAAGTCGGAGAAGCGTATGAAACATTCTGATCTGATTATCATCGGTGCGGGTCCGGGCGGTTATGAGACCGCTCTCGAAGCCGCGCGCCGCGGAATGAGCGTCACTCTTTTCAACGGCGACCGACTCGGCGGCACATGTCTCAACGAGGGATGCATCCCGACAAAATGTCTTTGCCGCAACGCCGAGGTCGTGGCCACTATGAAGGAGTCCGAGAAGTTTGGAATCGACGATTTCACGTTCTCGCTCGATTTCACGCAGGTGATGGCCCGCAAGGAGGCTGTCGTCGGCCAGCTTCGCGATGGAATCGCCATGATGCTGAAGCAGGCGAAGGTGGAGGTGGTCGACGCTATGGCGCGGTTTAAGTCGCCGCATGTCGTGGAGGCCGCCGGCGAGGAGTATGAGGCCGACAACATCATCATCGCTACAGGCAGCGATTCGCGTTCGCTCCCGATCGAGGGTAGCGACCTCGACTGCGTGATGGACAGCACCCGCCTTCTTTCGATCGACTATATCCCCGAATCGCTGACCATCATCGGCGGGGGAGTGATCGGCATGGAGTTCGCATCGGTGTTTGCGTCGTTTGGCTCGAAGGTGACTGTGATCGAGTTCATGAAGCAGATCCTTCCCCCCTTCGACAGCGATATCGCCAAGCGACTGAAGCAGACTCTTTCGAAGCGCGGCATCACGATCGTCACTTCGGCCGCCGCGAAGAGCATAGTGCGCAATGACGACTCGACTGTGACTGTGGTCTATGAGTCGAAGGGCAAGGAAGCGAGCGTGACGTCGACCGATCTGCTGATGGCCGTCGGACGGGCTCCGCGCGTCGAAGGTCTCGGACTGGAGAATGCGGGAGTGGAATATTCCGCCAAGGGTATCCCGGTCGACGACAATATGCTGACCAACGTCGGTCATATCTATGCTATCGGCGATGTCAACGCGCGGATGATGCTGGCGCATGTGGCCACATTCCAAGGCTATCGCGCGCTGTCGGCCATCACATCCACGCCCGACGATATCGACTTCTCGATCGTCCCCTCGGCTGTGTTCACAGTGCCCGAATGCGGCATGGTCGGCAAGACCGAAGAGCAATGCAAGGCTGAAGGGATCGCTATCCGCACAGGCCAGAGCTTCTTCCGGGCCAACGGCAAGGCGCTGACCATGGCCGAGCCCGACGGACTCTGCAAACTGATATTCCGCGAGAGTGACGGACTGCTGATCGGTGCCCATATCATGGGGATAGAGGCTGCGGATCTCGCGCAGCAGTGTGCCGACATGATGAATGCCGGCGCAACGCTCGAAAGCATGCACCGCATCATCTTCTCGCATCCCTCGGTCAGCGAAGTCATCATGGCCGCGCTCCACGCCGTCAAATAATCGCAACTCCAATAGCTGATAGCTCTCATAGCCAAAATAGCTAAAATAGCTAAAATAGCCAAGTAGCTAAAATAGCTCTGATAGCTAAGATAGCTAAAGCAGCTAAGATAGCCATAAAGAATAAAAAGCCCCGGGCGACCATCGCCCGAGGCTTTTTAAATATCTAATATCTAAAACCTAAACCCTAAAACCTAAAATCTAAAACCTAAAAAAACGGATTACTGCGTAGCTCATGGCCGATTGTTGTCGGCGAGCCATGGCCCGGATAGACGATGGTCTCGGGCGGCAGTGTCAGCAAGCGGGAGCGAATATTCTCGATAAGGGCGCGGTGGTCGCCTCCGGGCAGATCGGTTCTGCCGATGCTCCCAGCGAAAAGCGAATCCCCGCTGATAAGGAATCCGTCGGCTTGATCATATAGAGCGATCCCACCGGGAGAATGACCCGGCACAGCGATCACTTTCAGTTCGCCGTCGCCGATCCGGATCGTGTCGCCATCCTTGAGCGGACGGTCGATTTCCACTGCGTCGACATCGATCGGCAGGCCGAACATTCGGGCCTGTTGCGATATATTCTGACCGAGCGGAAGATCCTCCGGACTCGCCGCAATGATAGTGGAGAAAGTATCTTTGGTCCATTTATCGGAAATGGCATGGTCGATATGGAGATGCGTATTGACTACAGCCACGACATGCAGTGAATTTTTCTTGACGAAATTCACGACGGCATCGCGCTCCTCAGCATTCGACATGCCCGGATCTATAATGGCGCAGTCACCCGACTCGGGGTCGAATACAGCATACGTGTTTATGCCGAAAAGAGCAAATTCAAAGCGAGCGATTTTCATAAGTTTATAGAATTTCAAAACCTATTTGGCGGTATAGACGATCATCTTCGTGGCGAAGAAGGGCTGCTGGAAATAGTCGGAAATCGGGATGATCTCCGATCTGCTTGCGAGCCGCCCGAGCTCCGCATTGATGTCGCCCCCCTTGAGAGTGATAAGCCCGTTGGGGATGGCATTCCGTTGGATAGGGGAGATGTTTTTCCCGACGAGCTTCATAAGATCCGGCTGAGGCATCACCGCGCGACTCACGACGAAATCAAATTTCTCATGGCATTCGCCGATGTCGCCATGCTGGAAGCTGACGTTGGTCGCTCCGATCTGACGGGCGATATCCGAAGCCACACGCAATTTCTTGGCTATGCGGTCGATCAGATGAAATGCTACATCCGGAAACATCACGGCCAGGGGCAGACCGGGGAATCCGCCCCCCGTGCCCATATCCAGAATGCGCGAACCGGGAGCGAACTTGATGAATTTGGCGATCGCGAGTGAATGAAGGATATGGTTGACGCAGAGATTGTCGATATCCTTTCGCGAAATCACGTTAATCTTCTCATTCCACTCCGGATAGAGTTCCGTCATCATGTGGAATTGTCGGCGTTGAGCTTCGGAAAGATCCGGAAATGCTTTAAATATTTCGTCTAACATATCGCAAAATTACAAAATAATTCGTATCTTCGCAAGATGAAAGCCTAAGGCCGGGCTATCGGCTCCAAAATCTTGATCCGAACTCTGATCCAAGATCTTGATCCGATCCCATAGATATAACCGCCGTAGTGATGCAAATGATTACGGCTCCCGAAGCGCCGGGCCGCTTTTAACTTTCATTCACTCCAAAAAGCCTCTTTTTTGAGTAGTCGGGACAGCTAACGTAGCTAAAATAGCTAACATAGCTAACATGGCTATTGTCGCTAAAGGCAATTAATATTAAAAAGATATATATAGAAAACTATGGATTTCGTAGGTAAAGTAATTCTTGACCTTCCCTTGGAGGAAGGCACTTCGAGAGCAGGTAATCTCTGGCGGAAAAAAACCTGGGTGGCAGAGACATTCGGTCAGTATCCCAAAAAGGTGGCTATGAACGCGATGAATGCCACTCTCGACAATCTGCATATCGAAGTGGGCAAGACCTACACTTTCTCGATCGATGTGGAAAGTCGCGAATACAACGGCCGCTGGTATACCGACGCACGAGTTTTTCGCGCGGTAGAGACTCAGGATCCCAATGGCCAGTTCCAGGCTCAGCAGCCCATGGGCCAGCCTCAGATGCCCCAGGGCGCTCCCGTAGCACCCGCCGCACCCGTGGCTCCGGCAGCTGTGGATCCCTTCGCAGCCGGTGCTCCCGGCGGCAGCGCTTTTGACTCCAGCGACGATCTGCCCTTCTGATCGGCCACCATTAATTAAATTTTCACCAAGCCGCATCTCCGCAAACGGGATGTGGCTTGTCGTTTTTCAAAAAAAATGCTAAATTTGCCATTGCCGGTGTCATTTCCGCCGCGAAGGCTGCAATCACGAGGGCTGCAATATTGCAGGGCCGGCGGTAGGTTAACCGGCTCCCGGAAGTGAAATGTTGCGGATTTTGACACCTTTGCCGAATTAATTTTTACATTTGCATTGTCAAAAAGCGATCGGCCGCATTATCTCTATCGCCCCCGGGGCGCGGAAACGATGTCGCGGCATGATCCATGGTAATAACCCTATTTGCTAACTCAATTCTAAAACTAAAAGATATGGCAATTAATCTTGAAAAAGGACAGCGGGTGGCTGTAGAGCTCCCGAAGTTTACAATCGGACTCGGCTGGGACGCCAACAGCACATCTACAGGCGAGGATTTCGACCTCGACGCTTCGGCGTTTATTCTTGGTGAAAACGGCAAGATTCTTGCCGACGAGTATTTCGTGTTCTACAACAATCTCGTGTCGCCCGAAGGCTCGGTGGAACACACCGGCGACAACCTGACCGGCGAAGGCGAGGGCGACGACGAAAGCATCCGCATCGACCTCTCCAAGATCGATCCCCGCGCTGTGGAGATCATCTTTGTGGTCACAATCCACAAGGCTCCCGAGCGCAAGCAGAATTTCGGACAGGTGCACAACGCGTTTATCCGCATCTATAATCCCGACAACGGCGAGGAGATGCTGCGCTATGACCTCGATGAGGATTTCTCGGTCGAGACGGCAGTAGAGTTCGGTCGACTTTACAAACGCGCCGGACAGTGGAAGTTTGAAGCCATCGGCACCGGCATGAAAGGCGGCCTCGCCGAATATCTTAACAAATACAACTAAACTCCTCTAAACAAAAAGAACTATGGCAATACGTCTTGAAAAAGGTCAGCGCATCAATCTCGAGAAGGGCAATGGCGCGAAGCTGAAAGAATTCTGCGTGGGTTGCAACTGGGGTGCTATCGTGACTTCCGGCGGCTTCCTCGGTCTGGGTAAAAAAGTGACTGACGTCGATCTCGACCTCTCCTGCGTGATGGTCGACGCCAACGGCAATCTCGTCGATCATATCTATTCTCCGCTCTATCGCCACGATTTCCTCGGACGATACGGCATGCCTCCGGGCAAGGTGGATTCCGTCAACGGCGCGCTTCATCACAGCGGCGACGACCTCAAGGGCGACCTTAATGGCGACGACGGTCTCGACAATGAGATCATCACAGTCAATCTCGATCGCGTCAGCCCCAATGTGGATCAGATCTTCTTCTTCCTCAACAACTGTGGCCGCGAAGATTTCTCGCAGATTCCCTATGCGTCGATCCGCATGTATGAGGGAACTCCGACTCGCGTCAAGGAGGTGTTCGCTTCCTACAATGTCGCAGCCGAACAGCGCTATGCCGGCATGACCGCACTGATCATGGGCAAGCTCTACCGCCGCAACGGCGAATGGAAATTCTCGGCCATCGGCGACGCTTTCCCCGACAAGAATCTCTGCGAGACCATCGGCCGCATCGTAGCCAATTACGCGAAATAATTTGAACACTTACAACTGATTAAGAGAGTGTTTGGATTTAACTTTCATTCACTCAAAGAGGATTTTTCGAGGGATTTTCGTTCGGATTCGAGGGAGCAATTGCAAATTGGCTGCCGATGAATTCGGATGAAAAGCACCGAAAAAGACCTTTGAGTGGATGGAAAGATTCACTCTTGCGTCAGTATTATTTAATCGTGTTAAATTCAAACACTCTCTAAATGTCAGACAAACAACATTACGCAGGCTTGAGCGATGCGGAAGTATTGCAGAGCCGCCGGGAGCATGGCGTCAATATCCTGACGCCCCCTGAAAAAGATCCACTCTGGAAACGATTTCTTGAGAAATTCGGCGACCCGCTGATCATCATCCTCCTTATCGCCGGCGCTCTCTCGATCGGCATTTCCTGCTATGAGTTCTGGGGACTCGGCAAGGATGCCGGAGTGTTCTTCGAGCCGATCGGTATATTTATCGCAATCCTCCTCGCAACAGGCCTCGCTTTCATATTCGAACTGAAGGCCGACAAGGAGTTCGCCCTCCTCAATCAGGTCAACGACGACGAGCCGGTGCAGGTGGTGCGCAACGGTAATGTCGTGCAGGTGCCCCGCAAGGATGTAGTCGTGGGCGATATCGTCATCCTCAACACCGGCGAGGAAGTGCCCGCCGACGGCGAGCTCCTTGAAGCCGTCATGCTCAACATCGACGAATCGACACTGACAGGCGAGCCGATCTGCCACAAGACCACCGACCCCGCGCAATTCGATCCCGACGCCACCTTCCCCTCCGACCACGCAATGCGCGGCACAAAAATCATGGAGGGACACGGAGTGATGCGTGTGCTCGCAGTCGGCGACAAGACCGAAAACGGCAAGGTGTTTGAAGCCGCTCAGATCGACGACAGCGTGAAGACTCCGCTCAATGAGCAGCTCGACGGCCTGGGCGATCTGATCACCAAGATTTCCTACGCCTTCGCCGCATTGATCGTCATCGGCAGGGTAGTGCTCTATTTCCTCAATGTCGATGTCTTCAACTGGATCGACTTTACGGCTTATCTGCTGCAGACGCTGATGGTGGCCGTGACGCTCGTCGTCGTGGCTGTGCCCGAAGGCCTGCCGATGGCCGTCACCCTCTCGCTCGCCTATTCGATGCGCCGCATGCTCAAGACCAACAATCTTGTGCGCAAGATGCACGCCTGCGAGACTATGGGCGCGACTACCGTGATCTGCACCGACAAAACCGGCACTCTGACCCAGAATCAGATGCAGGTGGCCGAGGCGAAGTTCTTCGGCAATCCCTCGGATGAAGTGCTCGTCGAGGGTATCGCCGTCAACTCCACCGCACAGCTCGACCTCTCGGCCGACAAGCCCGAAGTGCTCGGCAACCCGACCGAGGGCGCACTCCTCCTCTGGCTCCATAAACGCGGCGTCAACTATCTCGACGTCAAAGAGAAAGCGCAGCGCATAGAGGAACTTCCCTTCTCTACCGAACGCAAATATATGGCCACTGTGGTTCGTTCGGCCGACGGAAGGAAGATCCTTTACGTCAAAGGCGCTCCGGAGATCCTGTTCGGAATGTGTAAAGACACGGCAGGCGTCACCCGCAAGGAGATCGACGCTCAGCTTCTCGAATATCAGAACCAGGCGATGCGTACACTCGCCTTCGCCTATCAGGTGCTCAACGATGGCGACCGCACGATCGAAAACAATAAAGTCGTGGCCGACAATCTGACATTCCTCGGCATCGTGGCAATCTCCGATCCCGTGCGCTCGGATGTGCCTGTAGCTGTCAGAGAGGTGATCGACGCCGGCATCAAGGTGAAGATCGTCACCGGCGATACCCCCGGCACAGCCAAAGAGATCGGTCGACAGATCGGACTCTGGAACGACGCCACCGACGGCGACCGCAACATCATCACCGGCCTCGAATTCGAAGCACTCTCCGACAAGGAAGTCAAAGAGCGTGTCAGCGATCTGAAGATCATCGCCCGCGCACGCCCGATGGATAAGAAGCGTCTCGTCGAGGCGTTGCAGTCGAACAACGAGGTTGTGGCCGTCACAGGCGACGGCACCAACGACGCGCCCGCCCTCAAGGCTGCCCACGTCGGTCTTTCGATGGGCGACGGCACCTCCGTTGCCAAAGAAGCATCCGACATCACAATCGTCGACAATTCCTTCTCTTCGATCGGTCGCGCCGTCATGTGGGGTCGCTCGCTCTATCAGAATATCCAGCGCTTCATTCTCTTCCAGATGACGGTCAATGTAGCCGCCTGCTTCATTGTGCTCTTCGGCGCCTTCATGGGCATGGAATCGCCGCTGACCGTCACCCAGATGCTTTGGGTCAACCTGATCATGGATACATTCGCCGCCATGGCGCTCGCGTCGCTCCCGCCGTCGCACACTGTCATGCGCGAAAAGCCGCGTGCCCGCGAAGCCTTTATCATCAACCGCCCGATGTGGCGTTCGATCATCGGAGTCGGTGGACTGTTCTTCCTCTTTCTGCTCGCGTTGCTCTATTATTTCGAGCACACCGACATTACCTCGCTGACCGAGATCGGTCGCGTAGCAATGGGTGCCAACACCGGACTGACTGCCTACGAGCTTTCGCTCTTCTTCACGATCTTCGTATTCCTTCAGTTCTGGAACATGTTTAACGCCCGCGCATTTGCCACCGGCCGTTCGGCCTTCCACTTCAAGGGTTGCGGCGGCTTCATGCTCATCGCATTGGTGATTCTCCTCGGCCAGGTGCTCATCGTCAGCATCGGCGGTGAATTCTTCAACGTCACCCCCCTCCGCCTGACCGACTGGCTCATCATCATCGGCGGCACCTCCATCGTGCTCTGGCTCGGCGAACTCTTCCGCCTCTTCAAACGCTAACCCCCCTCGCGCACTCCATTATCAAAAGTGCGTATCAAAAATGGCGGAGTCCGGCTCAACACCGGCTCCGCTTTTTTTTTACCGTGAGAACGGGCTTAACCGTGAGGAGGGGCTTAATTGGGAGGAGGGGCGCCCTCGCCCCTCGCTTGCTGCGACCGTTCGCCGAAGCAGGCGATTCTTCTTCGTGAAGCAGCCCGATGTAGTCGTCACGAACGTCGTCGTAACCGAGGGGCGAGGGCGCCCCTCCTCCCAGTTAAGCGTCGCCCCTCGCTTGCTGCGACCGTTCGCCGAAGCAGGCGATTCTTCTTCGTGAAGCAGCCCGATGTAGTCGTCACGAACGTCGTCGTAACCGAGGGGCGAGGGCGCCCCTCCTCCCAGTTAAGCGTCGCCCCTCGCTTGCTGCGACCGTTCGCCGAAGCAGGCGATTCTTTTTCGTGAAGCAGCCTGGTGAAGTCGTCACGAACGTCGTCGTAACCGAGGAGCGAGGGCGCCCCTCCTCCCAGTTAAGCGCCTCCTCCCGGTTAAGCCCCGCGCGAACGTCGTCGCACTTTGTCAAAATTTATAACGGACGGTTTTGAAACTGTATCTACCTTTGCACACGGATGTTCGCCGACGGCGAATCGCC
>CAMWNT010000002.1 GCA_947175695.1 uncultured Porphyromonadaceae bacterium | reverse complement strand
CGCCCGAGTCGTTGAGGCCGATGACGGGCGCGCCCATCTTCATGGCCATGTCCATCACCTTGCAGATCTTCAGTGCCATAGTCTCGGAGAGAGAGCCTCCGAAGACAGTGAAGTCCTGGGCGAAAACATATACAAGGCGGCCTTCGATTGTTCCGAAGCCAGTGACAACTCCGTCGCCGAGAATGTGTTTCTTGTCTTGGCCGAAGTTGGTGCAGCGGTGGGTGACGAACATGTCGAGTTCTTCGAAGCTGCCTTCGTCGAGCAGCTGGGCGATTCTTTCACGGGCAGTGTATTTGCCGCGAGCGTGCTGCTTTTCGATAGCTTTCTCACCACCGCCGAGGCGAGCCTGGGCGCGTTTGGCGATAAGTTCCTGAATCTTTTCTTCTTGTTTGGTCATGATTTATATCATTTTCTGCCTCTCGAGGCGCGCGAGGAAGCCTAACGGCTACAGTCGCGTTGGCGTCTCCGGAGGCAATCTGGTTGGTTAGGAGTTAAGTTGACGCTGATTGCGCCGGATTATTTTTTGGGGTCTTCGCAGAGCTCTGTGAGCACGGCTTCAGTGGATTTCGGGTGGAGGAACGCGATCTGAAGGCCGTCGGCGCCGCCGCGGGGAGCCTTGTCGATGAGTTTGACACCCTTTTCCTCACATTCGGCCAAAGCGTTGGCCACGCCGTCTTCAACGGCGAAGGCGATGTGATGCATGCCGCCGCGACCGCCGTTCTTCTCGATGAACT
This sequence comes from uncultured Porphyromonadaceae bacterium, assembly GCA_947175695.1. Taxonomy (GTDB): domain Bacteria; phylum Bacteroidota; class Bacteroidia; order Bacteroidales; family Muribaculaceae; genus Lepagella. The sequence goes on along the minus strand of CAMWNT010000002.1, from coordinate 67,839 downwards.
TGGCGATTGTGGAGTCGGGGGATGTTGCTTCGAGGAGCTCGATCTTGACGTCGCCGACCTGGATGAAGGCGGTGGTCACTTTCTGATCTTCCACGACTTCCTTTTTGTAGCACTTCAGCCCGAGCACTGATTCATAGTACTTGATGGCCTCGTCGAGGTTGGGCACTGCGATGCCGATGTGTTCGATGTGGGAAATTTCCATAACTTTGGTTTCTAAATTTAAAGTTAGATATTTTGTTGATTTGATTTCGTCGGGGGTGAGGAGGGTTGGAGTATCGGGCCGAAAAGGGCCATACACTCGGTTATGCCCTGCAAAATTAGCATTAATAAGTAATTCAGCAAAATTTTATGAGTATGTTTAGCAACATTCCGATGATAAAAATTGCAAAATAGGATTAATCGCAGCCTTGACTGCCGCTTTCTGAGGGGTGAATGATTGCCAATTCAGAATTTTTTACGATATTTGCATGAATTTTCGCCAGGGCTCTCTCCTTGCTAAATCGAGGCATCGCGCTGAAGCGTGCCGATTCTGTTCGTGTATCGTAACTCATGCAAGGGCGGAGATTCGAAAGAATATGAAGATTACACCCAACATCATCGCCTCTCTCACAGGGGGTATTGTGGAAGGCGACGGCGAGCTGCCGATTGTCGGCTTCGGAAAGATCGAAGAAGCCGGCGAGGGCTGTGTGACGTTTATCGCCAATCCGAAATATGCCCACTATATTTATACCACCAAGGCTTCGGCCGTGATCGTCAATTCGGATTTTGAATACGAAGGAGAAATCGCGCCGACCTTGATTCGAGTGAAAGACGCCTATTCGTCGCTGGCCGAGCTCCTGACGGCGTTTGAGGCTTCGAAGCCGCGTCCTCGCGGGATCGAGGAGCCTTGCCGGATCGCCGACGGCGTTGAGATTCCCGACGACGCTTATGTCGGCGCGTTCGCCTATATCGGCGCCGGCGCACATATCGGGAAGGGAGTGAAGATCTATCCCCAATGCTATGTCGGCGAGGGGGTTGAGATAGGCGCCGGGACAGTGTTGCGTCCCGGAGTCAAGATCTATGAGGGATGCCGGATCGGAGAGCGATGTGTCATTCATTCCGGCGCTGTGATCGGCGCCGACGGCTTTGGCTTCGCACCCAAAGGGGATATATATGAAAAGATTCCCCAGATTGGAAATGTGATCATTGCCGACGATGTCGAGATCGGTGCCAATACGTGTATCGACCGCGCGACATTCGGCCATACAGTGATCGGCCGCGGCACAAAGCTCGACAATCTGATCCAAGTGGCCCACAATGTTGAGATAGGCGCCAACAATGTGTTTGCGGCGCAGACCGGCATTGCGGGGAGCACCCTCATCGGCGATTCGAATCGCGTCGGGGGCCAGTGTGGCTTCGCCGGCCATATTCGCATCGGCGACGGCAATGAGTTCGGCGCTCAGTCGGGCATCCCGAATAGCGTCGGAAGCGGCCGGCGTCTGATCGGATATCCGGCGGTCGACGCCCGCACATTTGCCAAAAGCCAGGTCTACATCCGTCGGCTCGAAGAACTGTTCGGCCGTAAGACAGAAAAATCAAACAGAACTTAAGACATATATGAATCAACTCACGCTTAAAGACTCCTTTACGGTAGAAGGGAAGACCCTTCACTCCGGAGTCGAGATGAAGGCCACATTCAAACCGGCCGAAGCGAACACAGGCATACGTTTCAAACGCATCGATCTTGAAGGCGAACCCGAGATCCCGGCGCTCGCCGAAAAAGTGGTCGACACCACACGCGGCACAGTCATCGCCCAGGGTGAGGCCCGCGTGTCGACGATCGAACACGCTATGGCGGCTCTCTATGCCGCCGGCATCGACAACTGCGTTGTAGAGGTCAACGGTCCTGAAATGCCTATTCTTGACGGCTCCGCGCTCCACTATATCGAGAATATCGAGCGCGTCGGAGTCAAGGAACTCAACGAAGAAAAAGACTACTACATAATCAAGAGCAAGACCAAATTCAGAGATGAAGAGACCGGCAGCTCGATTACAATCTATCCCGACGACGGATTCTCGGTCGAGGTGATGGTGGAATACAATTCGCCGGTGCTCCCCAATCAGTTTGCTATCCTCGACAATCTTGCGGATTTCCACAAGAAAGTGGCAAGCGCGCGCACATTTGTGTTTGTCCGCGAGATCGAGGCTCTTCTTCAGAACGGCCTGATCAAAGGGGGCGACCTTGAAAATGCGATCGTCATCTACGACCAGCCGATTTCGCAGGAAAAGATCAATCAGATCTGCGATGTTGTCGGCGTGGATCATGTGGAGCTCAAGAACGTAGGCTATATCAACCCCACTCCCCTCAAATGGGACAACGAGCCCGCACGCCACAAGCTGATGGATCTGATCGGCGACATTGCTCTTGTAGGTCGTCCGCTGAAGGGTCGTGTCGTAGCCATCCGTCCGGGACACACCGTCAACAACAAATTCGCCAGAATGCTCCGCAAGGAAGTGAAACACACCGAGATCCAGTCGCCGGTCTATGATCCCAACAAGGCTCCTCTGATCGATATCAACGGCATTCGCTCGATGCTTCCTCACCGCTATCCCTTCCTGCTGATCGACAAGGTCATTGAGATCGACCGCCGTCATTGTGTGGCAGTGAAGAATGTCACGGTCAACGAGCCCTTCTTCCAGGGCCACTTCCCTCAGGAGCCTGTGATGCCGGGCGTGCTTCAGATCGAGGCTATGGCTCAGGCAGCCGGTGTGCTCGTGCTCAACTATCTTGAAGACGCCGATAAATACTCGACCTACTTCCTGAAGATCGACAATGTGAAATTCCGCCAGAAAGTAGTGCCCGGCAATACTTTGCTGCTCAACGTCAGCCTTATGACGGAGATCCGCCGTGGATGTGCGGTAGTCAAAGGCTATGGATTCGTAGGCGAAAAGATTGTCTGCGAGGCAGAGTTCATGGCTCAGATCATCAAAAATAAATAATGTCGCCCGGCGGCTCGCTATGGGCCGCCGGCCAGCATATAAAGACAAAAATCCAACAACTCGGCATGAATATTCTGAATCAGATTCACCCCGATGCGCGAGTGGGCAACAACGTCAAGGTCGGTGCGTTCACATGCATCTACGAGAATGTGGAGATCGGCGACAATTGCGAGATAGGCAATAATGTCACGATATTTCCCGGAGCCCGCATCGGCGAAGGAGTGAAGATCTTACCCGGAGCCGTAATCGCCGGCGTCCCGCAGGACTTGAAGTTCCGCGGAGAAGACACGCTCGCAGTGATCGGCAACGGCACCACGATCCGGGAATGTGTCACAGTCAATCGCGGCACAGCGTCGAAAGGCCTCACGGAGATTGGCGAGAATTGCCTTATCATGGCCTATACGCATGTGGCCCATGACTGCAAGATCGGCAATCGGGTGATCATTTCCAACGCAACCCAGCTTGCCGGAGAGGTCGTGGTCGATGATTGCGCTGTCATAGGCGGGGGTAGTCTTGTGCATCAGTTCTGCCACCTCGGCCGCAACATAATGCTTCAGGGTGGAGCTCTTGTGAATAAGGACATTCCTCCTTATGTCAAAGCCGCCCGCGAGCCGATATCGTATGTCGGACTCAATACAGTCGGCATGCATCGCCACGGTTTCCCATTGGAAAAGATCCAGATCATCACGGAGGTGTATCGTATCCTCTATCTGAGCGATTTGAATGTGACCAACGCTGTGCGCCAGATCCGCGAGCAGATTCCTCAATCCGAAGTGCGCGACGAGATTCTCAACTTTATCGAGAATTCGCAGCGCGGCATCATCCGCAGCGCGTTTTAAGACGCATTGATCAAAAATAGCTTCGGGCGCGGTCTTCCTTAACAGGAAGTCGCGCCCGCAGCTATTTTATTATTGAAGCGTAATTTTTATTATTGAGGCGTATTTTGAAAGTCGAATGTCGGTCAATCTGCCGGAATAGGTCAGAGGCGATCAGCCGAATTTCGAGATCTTGCGGAGTTGTGCCTGATTGATGATTTTAATGCGTCGGCCATCGACAAGAATGAGCTTCTCATTGACAAATGCGCCGAGAGTGCGTATGGCATTGGACGTAGTCATATTGGAGAGATTGGCGAGATCCTCGCGGCTCATATAAATCTTGAGAGTGGATTCATCGTCTTCAAGACCATAGTTTTCGATGAGCAGCAGGAGGGCGTCGGCGAGACGTCCGCGGATATGCTTCTGAGTGAGCGATACGATTTTGGTGTCAGAGCCGCCGAGATTTCTCGATAGCTCATGGATGAAAAACATCGCCAGATCATTATTCCCCTTGATAAGATCCTCCACCACTTCCATGGGGATTGCACCAAGTGTCGAAGGTTCGAAGGCCGCTGCTGACGACACATAGGGCTCTCTTGCGAAATAAGCGCGATAGCCGAAATATTGCACAGGCCGATAGAGCCGCAGAATTTGCACACGATCGCCAATGCCGTTTTTATACATCTTCACCTTTCCTTTCAGAAGACACCATAGCATCTCGGGATTGTCTTTTTCGGCATAAATGATCTGATTCTTCTTGAAATTCTGTATACTGAAATTATCAGTCACAATACGCTTCTCGTTGGGGCGCAGAGCGCTCCACATCTCGGCCATATCCTGGCTGATAATCTGTTCGAAGGTGCTTTTTTTAATCATCACTACTTGATTAATCCGACGACGGATGCAATATATCGGGTGTTACATTTTGACAGACAATAAATTACTGAAACGTCTCGGTGGCAGGTATGTTATATAACACAAATTTACAACATTTTTGCGTAACTGCCAAATAAATATCATCATCAAATATCATCAACACCGTGATTATATTGACCGGGGGATGTTTGGCATGGTGTCGGTCAATGGCGTTTGAGCTTGCCGTTGGGTGTGCGTGGCAGGGTCGACGTCAGTTCTACTGCTTTGGGAACTTCATGGCGTCGAAGGACTTTGCGGCATAATCCGATAATTGTGTCGGCCGATGGAATCGGGAGAGATGTCGCATTCTCCCGAGCGGGCAATTCTACGATGAGCACCGTGCTCTCTCCCCATTTTGCGTCGGGTATGGAGGTCAGCATTACTGCATCGACTCCGTAGGGTTGAAGAAGCGGCAATACGCGTCGCTCCACATCTTCGGGAATGATTTTCAGTCCGCCGGAGATGATGACGTTGTCGGCGCGGCCGAGTATTTCGAAGCCGCCGTCGGCATGGATGCTGGCAAGGTCGTTGGTGACAATCTCCGGCTCATCCTCTCCCTGGCGGATGGTCAGTGTTTCGCGGTCAGACAGCGACACTTCAACGCCCGGCAGTGGGTAGAAAAGCGACTCTCCGGATGCAATGCGTCGCAGGGCAATGTGTGAGGCTGTCTCGGTCATGCCGTAGCTTTCGTGGCAGTCGAGGCCTTTCGCGACAATCGCCTGCCGAAGCGATGGCGGGATCGGGGAGCCCCCGATAAGGAAGCGGCATCGCGCGGCTTGTGGAAGTTGGAGAATATGCCACATCTGAGAGGGGACGACCGCCACGAGATCGAGTCTTTCATTCGGGCCAATCGACAGCTCGGGGGTGTTGGAGGGTGGCTCGAATGTAAGCTTCGCGCCGCATTCCTCCGCCCTGACAGCCATCATCTTTCCACCGATATAATCCGGCGATATGCAGCTGTGAAGCGCCGATGAGGCGTCAAGACCGAAATGTCGGATTGTGCGCCATGCGCTCATGCGCATCAGTCGCTTCGGGAGCAAAATGCGCTTCGGAGCACCGGTCGAGCCCGATGTCGAGACCTCGATATCATCGGCATCGGCATCGCGCCATAATTTCAGAAAATCAGGATATGTCACTATCTCAGGTTTTTTATATTATGAAGAGTGTCGAGCTCTACATAGGATAGTGCAGAGCCCGACACTCTTCAAAGCTTTCTCAATGCTTCCAGTCGAGGGTGTCGAATGGAGCGTTGCCCGGGTTGTCGGCCGGTATGTAATGCATTCGTTCCCCTTCGAGGCGAAGCGGGGAGGGGAAATTGTTGGTGAAGAGTCCGCCTGTGCCGAGTCCCTGAGGAATCTCGACGGGGAGTGTGGCGGCAAACTGGGCGATTGCGTTCAGTCCGACATTTGATTCGAGAGCCGAAGTGACCCAATATCCTATGCCGAGGTCGGAGGCTGCGCTGATCCATTCCTCGGCGCCGGAGAATCCGCCGCAAAGGGCCGGCTTCAAAATGATATATGCCGGGCGGATATAATCGAGCATCTCCCGCTTCCGCTCCATATCGGATATGCCGATCAGCTCCTCATCGAGAGCGATAGGCAGGGGCGACACTTCGCATAGGAAGCGCATCAGATCGGGATTGCCGGCCGGAATCGGTTGCTCGATAGAGTGCACTCCAAGATCGGCCAGCTGCTTGAGACGCGGCAGTGCGGAATCCATAGAGAATCCGCCGTTGGCATCGACTCTGACCGTGATCTCCTCCGGCGAATAGCGTCGGCGGATCAATCTGATCAGATCGAGCTCCTTCTCCCAATCGATCGCACCGACCTTGATCTTAATGCAACGGAATCCGGCGGCAATCTTTTCCTCAAGGCGTTGCTGCATGACTTCAGCGTCGCCCATCCAAATCAGGCCATTAATGACGATCGACTTTTCCCCTTTGGTGAACTCCGAGGGGAAATACAATCGCTTCCCTCCCGATGCAAAATCGCGGAGAGCCTGCTCGAAGCCGAACTGTATCGATGAATGGCGTGATAAATCCGTCGGTCGGCCTATGGCGACATTTGCCAGCAATTCAATCAGCTTATATTCATAGCGATGATCGGCTTCAGGCGACAGGCCCGGAAACACGGCGGCTTCGCCAAGCCCATAAACTTCGGGATTGCGCTCGTCGTAGAGGCGAAGCAGATAGGTCGGTTTTTCGGTCAGTATGCCGCGCGATGTGCCTGCCGGAGAGGCAAACTTCAGCATGTAGGGACAGATCTCCAGTCTCATGGGAACATCGGGAATTGGTCGAAATCCGGGTCACGCTTCTCAAGGAAGGCGTTCTTCCCCTCCTGAGCCTCATCCATGAGATAATACATCAGGGTCGCGTCGCCGGCAAATTCCATAAGTCCGTGCTGGCCGTCGAGTTCGGCATTGAGCGCACGCTTGATCATGCGGATGGCGAGCGGCGAACGCTTCATGATGTCGCGACACCATTCCAGCGTAGTCTCTTCGAGCTTGTCGAAGGGGACAACGGCATTGACCATACCCATCTCGAGAGCCTCGGCGGCTGTATATTGGCGGCAGAGAAACCAAATCTCGCGAGCCTTCTTCTGGCCTACGCAACGGGCAAGATACGAGCTGCCGAAGCCGGCGTCGAAGCTGCCTACTTTCGGCCCCGTCTGTCCGAAGCGTGCGTTTTCGGATGCGATCGAAAGGTCGCACACGACATTGAGCACATTGCCGCCGCCGATCGAATAGCCGTTGACCATTGCGATGACAGGCTTCGGAAGCGAACGGATCGCCTTGTGGAGATCAAGCACATTGAGGCGGGGTGTGCCGTCGGCGTCGACATATCCGCCACGGCCTTTATAATGCTGGTCGCCGCCCGAGCAGAACGCCTTGTCGCCGGCTCCCGTCAGGATGACGACGCGGATCGAATTGTCTTCGCGACAGATGCGCATGGCTTCGAGCATCTGCTGATTTGTCTGCGGACGGAAAGCGTTGTATACTTCCGGGCGATTGATAGTGATTTTGGCAACGCCATCCTGCTTTTCAAAGAGGATGTCGGAGAATTCCTTGATGGGAGTCCACATATTTCGAAACTGTTTAAGTCTGTTATGTTGAGGCGAGAAGCGCAATCGTGTCGCTTCGCGTCATTGTTTGAGAAACTGCTTGAGGAGCAGAGCGCTTTTATTGGGGGGGACGATCACTTCCAGAATCGTGCGTGCCGGAGAATTGAAAAATTCGGCGAGACGCTCGCGGAGCGAGGGCAGAGAATCAGCTTCCATATGGGCGAATCCGAATGTCGACGCCAGGGCTGCGATGTTCAGTCCTGGATCAGCGCAGAGATATTCCTCGCGGTCGGGGAGCGAAGATGTCGCCTTGATGAAGCGGAAGATTCCGCCGCCGCCGTTGCGGATCACGATGATTTTAAGCCTCGGATTAAAATGAGAGGCCGCAGAGAGGCCGCCCAGATCGTAGGAAAACGACATGTCGCCCGTGATGAGCACCGTCTCGCCGCTATAGAGCATCGCGCCCCCGACAGCTGTGGAAGTCGATCCCTCGATGCCCGAAACCCCGCGGTTGCAATAGCTCGCGTGAGGAAGAGCGTAGGGCACAAGTTGCGCATAACGCACCGTAGTGCCGTTAGAGAGGAAAAGATTGGCCGAAGCCGGAATATTATTGAGAATGTCGATAAACGCCACAAGCTCCGACCATGGGGCGTCGGAAGCGAAGCTGAACACGCGGCTCATTGCGATGCGTTTGTTTGACATGACCGAACTTGCATACGTGTGGGCACCCTTGATGACCGACGGATCCAAAGGCAGGCCCTCGGCGTCTTTCCCGGTGGCTCCGATCGACTTCAGATGGGCCATCTCCGCCGAGAGGGCGGCCAGAAAGAGTGCGGGATCGGCATCGATACGCAGTGAGAGTGTCTGAAAGCAATCGACTGTGGTGTGGGTCGGCCCGACGCTCCAATGTTCTACGGCATGCCGGCGCCCCGACTTCCGGATAAACTCCTTCAGCATTCTTGACACCAACGCTCCTCCGACCGAAATGACGACTTCGGGTTCAAGCATCGACGTCTGCTTATCGGTCAGATTGCAGAGCATCGCATCGACCACATAATCTTCCTGGGGAAGATGCGTATTTGAGATTGTTTCGGCCATGACGGCCACATTATCATGGTCGCGCAGGCGCAACATCGCTCTGTTGAGACGCGCATCGGGCGCGAGAAAACCGAGAGTGACGAGCACTTTTTTGTCGACTATCCTTGCTGCGAGCTCCTTGACGAGGCTCTTGTCGGGCATAGGATAGTCAGCCACTTCGCGGATGATCCTCGGGGAGGGAGCGGGGTGTCGGAGCTCGACCATCTCGTTGAGCGGGGGAGAGAGCCTGACATTGATATGCACAGGCCCCTTCTTGCCGCGCAAGGCTGTCAGCATCGCGTCGTTTGCGATGCGATTCTCATACCATCCATCCAGGTCGCGCTGTTCGCGGTCGGATATATCATAGCTGCCCTTGACGAAATTGGCGAGTGATTCAAACTGTCGGATTGTCTGCGAATCGTCTTGATCGATCCATTCGGTCGGACGGTCGGCTGAAATGACAATCAGCGGCACTCCCTGGTAATATGCTTCGGCTACAGCCGGAGCATAATTCAGTATGGCTGTGCCGGAAGTGCAGATCAGCGCTGTCGGGCGCCGGCTGACTGTGGCCATTCCGAGGGCTGTGAAGGCTGCCGTTCGCTCGTCGACGATGATATGCTTCGCAAGATTGCGGCGCGCTCTTGCAGCCATAAGCAGAGGAGCGTTGCGCGATCCCGGAGAGCACACGATATCCTTGACACCATGGGCTTCGAGCACATCGAGAAGCATGCCGGCCAAAGGTTTGGCAGAATCCCGAATAGTCGAGGGCTCGTTAATATGTTCGGGAGGAGTCATAATTGGGGAAAGAAAGTAGAAATTATTTGAAAAAAGCGGGATGATATCCGAGAATGAAAGCGGATGCGGGCATCGGGCGCTTCCCGGCGGGCTGCAGCTCGAGGATCTCGACAGGGCCCGATGCGGTGCCGGCGAAGAGACGCTTCCCCATCACACTCGCTTGTCCGGGCTCGAGTGTCAGTCCGGCCGGGATGTCGCTTAGTGATGTGGCGAAAATCTTGACGTCGGAGGGCTTGCCTGAGATCTCGGTCATAGTGGTCCACGCCGCGGGATAGGGGGCGAGGCCGCGCACAAAATCGTGGATTTTTTTGTCGGCGGTCGACCAATCGATGCGACACGTGTCTTTAAAAATCTTGGGGGCCGGAGTAAACTCGCCATCCGGCTGGGGGAAGGTGGAGAGTGTGTTTTGGCAGATTGCGTCGACAGTAGAAATGACTTCCTCGGCGCCTATGGCCATCAGCTTGTCGTGAAGCTGCCCGGCGTTTTCGTCGGGGCCGATTTCTACGGTTCGTCGTGCGATGATATCGCCGGTGTCGATCTCATGGGTGAGGAAGAAGGTTGTGACGCCGGTGGTTGTCTCGCCATTGATGATCGCGTGGTTGATCGGCGCCGCACCGCGATAATTCGGGAGCAGCGATGCATGGAGATTGAATGTTCCCATCGGTGGCATAGCCCATACGATCTCTGGGAGCATTCTGAAGGCTATCACTATGAAAAGATCGGCATCGATGGCGCGTAAAGCGTCGACAAACTGAGGATCTTTCAGCTTCGCCGGCTGCATGACCGGCAGATCATGTTCGAGGGCATATCGCTTGACCTCGCTCATCCGGATTTTCTTGCCCCGGCCGGCCGGCTTATCGGGCATAGTCACGACTGCGGCCACATTGTAGCCGCCGCTTACGAGGGCGTCCAGGCTTGCGACAGCGAAGCCCGGAGTGCCGAAGAATACGATTTTGAGATCTTTTTTGTCCTTAATCATCTGAATAATGGCGTAATACGCGTCGGTAAGAATTGAAAATCTTTGATTTGCTGACAAATCCCACATACTTTCCCCCGTCGACGACAGGGAGGTTCCATGCGTTGGTGTCATCAAATGTTTTCATGACACTCTCCATCGATTGCGACACATCGATTTTTGCCGGTGGCATCGACATAAATCTTGACACATGCATAGTGTTGTAGAGGTCGGGGCGGAACATGATATTTCGGATATCGTCGAGCAAAACGATGCCCTTGAGCATCCCGTTGGCATCCACGACAGGGAAGATATTGCGATGAGATTTCGAAATTATTTCCACCATCTCTTTCAGCGACATTTCGGGAGTGACCGGCGTGCAGTCGCGTTCGATCAGATTGTCGATTTTCAGCAGAGTGAGCACAGCCTGGTCTTTCTCGTTGGTCATCAGTTGGCCTTGCTGAGCCAAACGCATCGAATAAATGCTATATGGGAGGAAGAGCTTGATTGTCATGAACGAGAGCGTCGACACAATGAGCAGCGGCAGGAAAAGATCGTATCCGCCGGTCATCTCGGCTGTCAGGAAGATTGCCATCAGCGGAGCATGCATGACGCCGCTCATTACTCCGGCCATGCCCATCAAGGCGAAATTCTTGTTGCTTATGTCGATTCCGAGATCAAGATTGTTGAGCACGTAGGCGAATACGAATCCTGTCATCGCTCCGACAAAGAGCGACGGCGCAAACGTGCCTCCGACCCCTCCGGCTCCGTTGGTGGCGGAAGTGGCGAAGACTTTAGTCAATACTATCAGTCCGATATATATGGCTATAAACCAGACCGAATCGCGGTCGAGATAGAAGATCGACCCGTCGACGACAGATTCGACATTGCCCTCCAGCAGATTGTTGATCGCCGAATAGCCTTCGCCATAAAGCGGCGGGAAAAGGAAAATGAGGACTGCGAGTATCGAACCGCCCGTGATGATCTTCACCCACGATTTGTCGATGCGGCGAAACATCCCCTCCATCGCAAACATCATGCGGGTAAAGTAGAGCGAAATGAATCCGCATGCGATGCCCAGCAAAATGGTATACGGGATTTTGCGAGTCATGAACGGCTCACTCTGCGAGAAGAAGAACTCATTGTCGTAGCCCTCGAATATATAGGCCACAGTCGCGCCGGTGATCGAAGAGATAAGCAGCGGCATAACAGTCGCGCCGGTGAAGTCGATCATCAGCACTTCCAGAGTGAATAGCATTCCCGCGATCGGAGCGCGGAAAATGCCCGCGATTCCCGCGGCCGCACCGCAGCCTACAAGGATCATCAGCACCTTCGGAGAAAGCCGGAACGCCTGGCCTATATTCGAGCCGATTGCGGCTCCTGTGAACACAATCGGACCCTCAGCGCCGACCGAACCGCCAAAGCCTATCGTCACCGAAGAAGCTATCAGCGAAGCCCAGCAATTTTTCTTTTTTAGTCGCGACTTGCGTTGTGAAATCGCATAGAGCACCCTCGTCACGCCGTGGGAAATATTGTCTTTGACGACATATCTGACAAACAGCGTGACGAGCAGAATGCCGATCACCGGATAGATGAGATACGTCAGATTGGCGCGGTCGTTGAGCAGATGCGAGTTGAGCTGCCCCGAAATGACGTGGATGAGATATTTCAGAAGCTGGGCCGCGAGTCCGCATAACACTCCGACAACAAGAGCGAGCAGATAGAGAAACTGGCTCTCGCTGATGTTGCGGCCGCGCCATGCGACGACTTTCATCCATGCTTCAGTAAAGCGGTTATGTCTTTCTTTATATGCCAAAACTGTAGAAGTTACGGTTTATACCCCCTTGCCGAGCACGACTGTGGAAATCGTGTGAAGGAGGATCTTGAAATCAACGGCCACCGACATGTTGGCCAGATAAATTAGATCATAATTCGAACGCTCCACCATCTCGTCGACCTCGCTGGCATAGCCGAATTTGACCATTCCCCACGACGTGATGCCGGGCTTGACCTGATGGACAAGTGTGTAGTGAGGCGCTTTTTTGACGATCTTTTCTATGAAATAGGCTCGCTCCGGGCGCGGTCCGACCAGCGACATCTCGCCACGAATGACATTCCAGAATTGCGGCAACTCGTCGAGACGGTATTTGCGAAGGATCCGCCCGGCCTTGGTGATGCGCGGGTCGTCGTCGTTCGATAGCTGTGGGCCATTGGCTTCGGCATCGACCCTCATGGTGCGGAATTTGAGAATGTTGAATGGCCGTTGGCGATAGCCTATGCGTTCCTGGGTATAGATGACCGGGCCTTTTGATGTAGTCTTCACGGCGATCGCGATTGCCGCAAGCAGCGGCGATGTGATTATCAGCGCCAATGAAGAGAATACGATGTCGAACACACGCTTCATATTGATCTGAGCGTCCGACATTGTCGGCGATGTCAGGTCGATGAAAGGCTCGGCATATATGTCGCCGATATGGATATGCGATGTCAGAAACGACATGGCCGAAGGCCTGATCTTGATCGGAATGCCTAAAGGGAAGTATTCATATAGAAGATCCATTATCTTATTCTCTTCCTGATCGGAGGTTGAGATGATGATCTGATCGATTTTGCCGGAGTTGCATAATGAGCGAAACTGATTGTCGGTCAGTGTCGCATGCGGATGACTCGAAGATTCTTCGCCCGGAATCGCGACATGCCCCACAATATGGTAGCCCAGTTTGGTCTGCGATCGGTTGAGGCGCATGGCCGTGGCGATGGCATTGTTGGAATCACCGATTATTACGGTGTTGAAACTCCAGCGGCGTTCGCGAAGATTGGAGATCGACGTCTGGGTCAGCCAGAGGCGCCCGCTATACGTGAAGATAAACAGCGATCCGAAGAGAAAAGCCATTATTTCATAATTGACATAGCGTGACGACACCTGGTCGTTGATCAACAATGCAAGATATATCCAAATCGAGTTGATCAAGGCGCAACAGAAAGTCTGGGAGAGTTCAATCAGTCGCGACTTTCCGAAGGGCCGGTTGTAATAGCCCGACAGCCAATAGATAGCCAGCATGACCACGGGAATGGTGAACTGCTCGACGAGCATCTTCGGAGTGCGCAGATACTCGGTCAGGCTCATATTGGCTATCCGCATCAGATGATAGCGTCCGGCATCGAACACAAAGAATGCGAGCATCGACGTGATCAGATCGATGATCACGTAGCGCGCACGCATGCTTCGGATTGATATGAGATGGCCTTTCACTATTCGGGATGGTTGAAAATTCTATTTGGGTTGATAATTCCGAGAACTCGGAAAGCTTTGATAGGTCCGGGAGTTCGGAATGCAGACGTGGGGGGGCGTTCCGGCGCATTCTGCTTGGGCGCGAACTCTGAGAGCTTCGCCGGCGATTGCTTGTCAGCGTATGATCGTCAGAGTGCCGTTGTCGCACACTTTGATTATTCCGCTCGGGCGTCGGCGTTGGTTGTCGGATCGGCGGAAGCGTGCGACATAATCCACGCCCTCTACGATCTCAGGAGCGATCTCGCTGAAGACAGCCGGAGCGGGGAGGCCGCTGATATTGGCTGAAGTGGAGACAATCGGCACTCTCGCCGCGCGACACAGCGCGCGGCAGAATGGATCAGAAGTGACGCGGATGCCGAGGGAGCCGTCGGGCGCCGTCAGATTCTCGGCGACTCCGATGGGGGAGTCGTAGATAATGGTCAGCGGATCGACGGCGACATCCAAAAGCATGAGAGCTGTGTCGGGCACATTCTTCAGCCAGCGATAGAGCGCATCGACGCTATCGACGAGCGCGAGCATCGACTTTGAGTCTTCCCGCTGCTTGAGTCGATAGATGGCGGCTACGGCGTCGGGGTTGGTGGCATCGCATCCGATTCCCCATACAGTGTCAGTCGGGTAGAGGATGATCCCGCCGCGTCTGACGGCGTCGGCGGCAGCTTTCACATCTTCGAGAAAAAATTCTTTCGATTCCATTACACTTCGATTGAACTTCAAATTTAACGAAAAAATTTGAAATAATTCTCTATTCCGTAAAATTAATCGGTTGCCGTGCCGCTTTCAAGTTCGGATAGCCATAGGCGCGAGGAAGCGTCGGATGGCATTCTCCAGTCGCCGCGCGGCGATAGGCAGACGGAGCCGACTTTCGGTCCGTCGGGGAGGCAGGAGCGTTTGAATTGCTGCGAGAAGAATCGGCGGTAGAAAGTGCGCAGCCATTTGAGTATTACCGCGTTGTCATATCTGCCCTTGAAGGATTCGCAGGCGAGCATGAGAATCTTGCGTGGCGATGATGAGTTGCGGAGCATGTGATAGAGGAAGAAGTCGTGGAGTTCATAGGGTCCCACGAGATCTTCGGTCTTTTGTGCGATTTCGTCGTCGTTGGCCGCGGGCACGAGCTCGGGCGATATCGGCGTGGCGACAATATCGTTGAGCACATCGGCTGTGGCTTTGTCGGCGCGGGCAGCAAACCATTCGACGAGGTATCTGACGAGAGTTTTCGGCACAGAAGCATTGACAGCATACATCGACATGTGGTCGCCATTGTAGGTGCACCATCCCAGAGCAAGCTCCGACAGGTCGCCGGTTCCGACTACGATTGCCCCCGTCTTATTGGCATAATCCATCAGGATCTGGGTTCGTTCGCGGGCTTGCGAATTTTCGTAGGTCGCATCATAGGTTTCGGGGTCCTGGCCGATGTCGGCGAAGTGTTGGTCGACGGCTTTGCCGATCGGTATTTCAACACAGGTGCAGCCGAGGAGTTCCATCAGCTTCCACGCATTTCCGCGGGTGCGTCCGGTTGTGGCCAGTCCGGGCATTGTGATTGCGATGACATTCTCTGTCGGCAATCCGGCCATTTTCATGGTGCGCACGGCGATAAGCAGCGCGAGAGTTGAATCCAGTCCGCCGGATACGCCGATGACAAGGCGTTGACAGCCGATTGCTTTAATCCTCTGCAACAGTCCGGCACACTGGATGTCGATGATTTCTGTGCAATTCTCGTCGCGGCGCGAAGGATCCGAGGGGACAAAGGGCATCCGATCGGGAGCCGACGGGCGCAATTCGATTTCGGCCATGCCGGAGCCTTCGAATTCCGATGCAGGATCGGAAGAAAGAAGGATATCTATATCGTTGGCCGGGTTGTAGGGGAGGTCGCCGATTCGCCTGATCATGGGGCGTTCGAATATGGATTCGTCGCATTCCACGATGATAGCTCCGGTGTTGTCGCGAAGGATAGTCGGATCGGCGAATGTGTTGAATTTCAATCGGTCGGATTGTAGTCGGGCGACGTCAATATCGGCCGATGCGAAATGATTGGCGAAATCGGCTATCGAAGAAGGGAGATTCTCCGACTGCGGGAAGGGAGTGTCTTCGGCGAGCATGACTCCGTCGGAGGCGATGGCTGCATATCCGGGGAATGCAAGATCGGTTGAAGACTCTCCGGCTCCGGCCGAAGCGTAGAGATAGGCTGCGCGACAGCGGGCTGATTGCTGAAGGATCAGCGAGCGGCGATAGCGGCTCTTCCCGAGCGATTCGTTGGAAGCGGAGAGATTGAGGATTACGTCCGCGCCGAGAATCGCCAGTCGCGAAGAGGGGGGGATCGGGGTCCAAAGGTCTTCGCAGATTTCGATGCCGACCGTCATGCCGTTGTATTTGAAGAGAATATCTGTCGAGAAGGGGATGTCGGCTTGCCCCGCGTAGGAGATTGTGGTCGGTTGCAGTCCGGCTCCGGATTCAAACCATCGGCGTTCATAATACTCTCCGTAGTTGGGGATATGCGACTTCGGGACGATCCCGAGGATTTTCCAGTTTAACATCACGACGGCGCAATTATAGAGACGTCCGGCGTGAGCGATCGGCGCTCCGACCACCACCAATTTGTCGGTCAAAGTAGTTGCGAGGTGTTCGATCTGTCGCTCGGCCTCGCGGATCAGTTGCGACTGAAGGAAGAGGTCGCCGCATGTGTAGCCGGTGACTGACAGTTCCGGGAAGAGGGCAATATCGTGATAGCTCAACGCCTTGGAATTGAGTATTTCGGCGATATTTTTGCAATTGAACTCAGGGTCGGCGGGTCGCACATTCGGAGCGATAGCGGCAACGCGGTTAAAGCCGCAGTATTTATAGAAACGGAGAAGCATAGCTTGTGGGGTGGATTGATGGTCGGATGAAATGTGGCCGATGCGAGATGACGGCCACAGAAATGAAAATTATGAGAGGAGCAGGGGGGCTACACAAAGTTACAAAAAAAAGACCGAAAGGGGAAATCCTTTCGATCTTTTTTGGAAGATGTATGTAATTTTGTGGAATTACTTGAGGGCAGCCTGTACGGCGTCGTTGGGCACCATCTCCTCTTTGAAGACATAAGCGCCTGTCTTGGGAGACTTCTCCATTTTGATGACTTTGCTATAGGTGCGTCCTTCACCTTTCTGAAGAGACGCGACGGTTTTCTTTGCCATGGTTCAGATGCTTATTTGATTTCTTTGTGGATGGTCATTTTCTTCAGAATGGGGTTGTATTTCTTCAACTCCAGACGTCCGGGGGTGTTCTTGCGGTTTTTGGTGGTGATGTAGCGGGACATACCGGGCATACCGCTTGCCTTATGTTCGGTGCATTCGAGGATAACCTGAACTCGATTGCCTTTAGCTTTCTTTGCCATATTGATATTGTGGTTGCTTATCGTGTCCGGCCTGTCGACTCAGTGTCAGAGATTGGCGCTTGGGCAGTGGAAGCGTGTCCGGGGGCGTCGTGAGGCTGACAAGATGGTCGGAGGGATGCCGGGTCGACTGAATGGATTAGAGGGAAAGGATATTGATTTTTCTGAAATCGAGGTTGCCTTCAGCTTCAGCTTTTTTGAGGGCTGCGTTCAGACCGATTTTGTTGATGATACGGAGGGCGTGGGCTGACACTACGAGTTCAATCCACATATCCTGCTCTACCCAGTAGAATTTTTTCTTGTGGAGATTCACCTCAAATTTGCGCTTTGTGCGGCGCTTGGAGTGGGAAACGTTGTTGCCCACCTGAGTCTTCTTGCCGGTGATCTGACAAACTTTTGACATGGCTGTTGTTTTTAAATCTTTTGTAAAAACTTGTTGTATAAAAGTCTGTGGCCGCCATCTCAGTTCTCATATCGTCGCTAAACGCATCATTTTCAGCAACTTTAAAGGATGTGCCACAAAATTCGATGCAAATTTACTAACTTTTTGCGACATACGCAAATATTCGACCGGTTTTTCGGTTGTTTTCGGTTGAAAAATTTGTCGCGAATCGCTTTCGGGGGTCGCGCGTATGATTTCCGATTCATTCGTCGTTGAAATCCTCGGCCACTGTGTATGACTCACGCAGCAGATTGATCAGCATGACGATGCTGTGGTTGGTGGCTTGCTGGATGACGTCGTCGCGATCGCCCTGGAAGTGGATGCATTCGGAGAGGGTTTTGTCGTGATAGCGCACAGCCATCCAGACCGTTCCGACAGGCTTGTTTTTTGTGCCGCCGTCGGGGCCTGCTATTCCGGAGGTGGCTATGGAGCAGTCGGATCGCATCATTCTTGCCACCCCGCCGGCCATGGATTCCACAACCTGGCGGCTGACAGCGCCGTATTGCGATATGTCGCCACGCGACACTCCGAGCACATCGGCCTTGACATCGTTGGCATAGCTGACCACCGACCCGAGAAAATAAGCCGAACTTCCGGGAATCTGCGTTATCCGGTGGGCGAGGTTGCCGCCTGTGCAGCTTTCGGCGAATGCGACAGTCAGCTCGCGTTCTTTCAAGAGCTGGCCCAGCACTTCGGCGGGCTGCATTCGCTCCATCGCAAGCACATCTTCTGTGAAGATTTCATTGAGATTCTGATGATATTTGTTCATCTTGAATCTCAAGAGCTCGATGCCGCTGTGCACTCCCGTCAGTGTGATCGTGGTCACAAGATGGGAGTTTGCTATTGAAATTTTGACATATTCAGGCAGTTGGGCCTCGAAATGTCGGATGATGCGCGAAAGCTCTTCGCGGGTATAGCCATAGATGACTATGTGGCGTGTCTCTGTGTGTGGCATTAGCGTATGGGGTGTAGTATGGCCTTCGGGGTGAAGGACTGCCGAAGGTCAGATTGTAGTTTTTGAATAGGGCGGTAGCGAGAAGTCGGAGGTGTGGTCGGGTGTGAGCCTCATGAGCCCGGCTATTGCCACCATCGCGGCGTTGTCGGTCGTGAATCTCCGTGGCGGAATCCAGGCTCGGATCCCTTTCTTTTCGCAATATTGCGCGATTGCATTTCTGACCCCCGAGTTGGCCGAGACACCTCCGCCGATGGCGATATGTCGCGGACGGTGGATTTTGACCGCTTTGTCGAGTTTGTCGAGCAGAATGTCGATGATCGTTTTCTGAAGCGAAGCGGCGAGATCGGCCTTGTTGCGCTCGATGAAATCGGGGTCGGTCGCAAGGTTGTCGCGCAATGTATATAAAAATGACGTTTTGAGTCCGGAGAATGAATAATCGAGCCCCGGGATATGCGGTTTTGCAAATTTGAAAGAGTCGGGGTTTCCCTCGGCGGCGAGACGGTCGATATGAGGGCCGCCGGGATAAGGAAGCCCCATGACTTTTGCGCATTTGTCGAAAGCTTCGCCTGCGGCATCGTCGATTGTGCGGCCAATTATTTCCATTTCTTCCGGGCTTTTGACGAGGATGATCTGCGAATTTCCCCCCGAAATCAGCAGACACATATAAGGAAATTCAGGCACATCATCATCCGCCGACTCTTTGACAAAGTGCGACAAAGCGTGGGCCGCAAGGTGGTTGACGTCGATCAGCGGGATATTGAGGCCGAGGGCCAGACCTTTGGCGAAGCTGGTGCCGACGAGGAGCGACCCGAGCAATCCCGGGCCGCGTGTATATGCGATCGCTGTCAGCTGCTCTTTGGTGATTCCGGCTTGCCGGATAGCCTCGCTGACTACGGGCAGTATGTTCTGTTGATGAGCTCTTGATGCGAGTTCCGGCACAACGCCGCCGAAAGCTTCGTGCACCTTCTGGCTTGCGATGACATTGCTGAGGATGACGCCGTCGCCGTTGATGACCGCGGCTGAAGTGTCGTCGCATGAAGATTCGATTCCGAGTATGTAGGATGACATTTCTGTTGACTCAATTGTTGGGCGGGATTGGGAGAGAACGGGAATCCCGGGGAATGAAACTTTCGCAAATTTAGAAAAATAGTTTGAAATATATTGTCGGGGTGGCTGATTTTTTCATTAGAAATGCTTAATTTTGTAGGATTATTACCAATATCATCCGGATGAGTCATAAAGAGAAGTGGAAATGGGCCTATAAAGTGGTGAGGAGTCTGCTCTTCACCGCAGTGGCGTTTGTTGCCTTTCTCTACATCACCCTCTATATACTTCTGTCGCTGCCGGGAGTGCAGGATAAAGTGCGCCGGGAAGCTGAGACAGAGTTGTCAAAACTTTTCACGAGCCGGCTGACGATAGATAATGTCGACATCTATCCCTTCAATGAGATTGTGGTGGAGGGGGTGACTCTTTATGAGCCTGCCGCCGGCGGAGGCGAGGCTCCGGCGTGTGCCCGCATCGAGCGCCTTGGAGCCGGCATAAGCATATGGAATCTTATTGCCCATAAAAAAATAATCATCACTTATGTGGAGCTTGTCGGGCTTGATGCTCGTCTGAGTCAGCGTGAGAAAGATGGTCGGCTAAATATCGAGTTCCTTATTGAAGCGTTCAAGCCCAAAGACAAAAACAAGCCTCCGACACGCTTTGACCTGCGCATCCGCAATATCGTGATCCGTAAAAGCAAAGCACGCTTTTCGCGCCCCTGGCTCGGGAAAGAGGGCGCTCCGGCATGGCTGTCGGAGCTGCGCGTCGAAGGTCTGAATGCAGATGTCGCGCTTCCCCGGCTCAGTAATGATCTGATCGAAATCGACCTCCGTCGGCTTGAGTTTTCGCTCAAAGATATGCTGAAGGTGGAGCGGCTGAAAGGATACGCCACTATTGATCACGGCAATCTCTCGATAGCAGGTTTTGAACTCGAAACGGAGCGGTCGTCGCTGACAATCGCCGACATCACCCTTCCCCTCGCGGCCGAGGGAGGGTTGAAAAAATGGCTGGCATCGGGCGATATAAAGCTCGGAGTGGAGGCCGCGAAGATCAATCCGGCCGAGTTCGCGCCATTCTGGGCGCCGCTCGCATCGCTCGACCGCCGCATGAAACTTTCGGTGGCCGCATCCGGCAATATGGGTCGATTGACTCTCCACCGATTGAGTGTGGCTACCGTCAGCGACACGGGACATGCCGACGGAGCATTCTCTCTGCAGATAGATGATGCTGAAGTAGCGGCTTCCGGAAATGATCAAGGACGCCGGCTGAATCTCCCTATAGAAGAAATCATAGTTCCTAAATTGACACTGAAATCCACTCCGGCATTCAATAGCGATCTCGCGCGGCTCGTCAGCGCCGGCGGGGCTTCGGCAGATAAAGTGGCCGGAGCGATCTCCGCCGCCGGAGAACTCGACATCCGGCTTAAAGGCAACTATTCCGAATCCAAGCGAATGGCCGCAGTAGACCTTGATTTCCAAAGCGGGGTGGGGAATATGACACTTGTCGGATTATGCAATTCGGTAGGCAACACCGATATATTCTCACTCGACCTGCACTCCGACGGCATCGACTTCGGCCGATTGCTATCGACCGATGCTCTTGGCCGCGTTGTGATCGATCTGGAAGCGAGAGCCTCGACGGCTCAAACCTTGCTAAGCAATGTCAAAGGATTGACTCTCGAGCGTCTTGACAAGATGGTTGGCGAGGCCGATCTCTCGCTCGATATTCCAATGGCCGAAATAAAAGGCTATTCGCTTGGAGCGACTCAGCTGAATCTTCATAAGTCGGGATCGCGCATTTTGGTCGACATGAGCTGTGACGATCCCAATTTTGATTTCGACATCGCAGGAAGCCTCGACATCGCCGGCGCCGACTCACGTCTGGCCCTCGACGGAGATGTGCGTTCCGTAAGGCCGGGGGCACTCGCGCCGCTGGGTGCGAAATTCGACTTTACCGCATCCGGCGAGATCTCGGCGCGGTTGATCGGATCGTCGCCCGATAATCTGCAGGGGGATATCGACATATCACGCGTCAGACTCGACGACCATACGCTCGGGCGCACGCTTGATCTCGATTCGTTTCGTGTCAACGCCTTTATCGCGGATAATGAATCCGGAGGGGGAAGGAGATATGAAATTGTATCTGACTGGATCGAAGGTGGTATCAATGGCCATTTTACCCCCACTCGCTTGCCTATGATTGTAGGCGGTCTGCTCTCCGATGCCTTCCCCTCGCTGCTGAACGCACCCAAAGATTGGAGAGAAAACATCTACTCCGATCATCTCGACTTCGACTTCACCCTTCTGCGCGAATCAGGCTCGAGCGATTTCTTCCGTCTGCCTGTGAAGCTTTTGTATGAAGCTAATGTCAGCGGCTAACTTGACGCTGCCTCCGGCATCCTTGCGCTGTCTGTCGACGCCCCGTATATCCAGCAAGGGCGCGACAAGCTGATCCGGCAGACAACTCTCGACGCCGGCATCTCCAACCGCAAGGCGCGTCTTAATCTGAATACCGTTTATCCGACCAAAAAAGGGGATCTTCATCTATTGGCCGACATGATGTCGACAACAGGCAACATTGATATGTCGCTGATATTCAATCCCGACCGCACCACCGGCTTTTTCGGAAACATCGCAATGCAGCTCGGCATCACCGATTCCTACTATCCCGCCGGGAAAGCCCTGTCGCTTCATATCCTTCCGAGCAAGCTCAGTCTTAACGGCTCGGAATGGAATGTGGCAGAGGCAAATATCGACTATGTCAAGAATGAAGCCGGTGGAATCGCCACAATCAATGGCTTCCGAATCTCTCACGACCGTCAGTTTGTCGACATCACCGGCATCGCCTCAGCGTCGACCGACGACGAGGTGGTCGTCACCCTCCGCGAGATTGACCTTGACTATATATTCGATACTCTGAATATCAACTATGTCAGCTTTGGGGGCCGGGCCACAGGCGAGGCCGTCGGCACAGCGCTTCTCTCCGGCGATCCGCAGGCATCGACCACGCGTCTTCATGTCGACAACTTCAGCTACAATCATTCCGTGCTCGGCGATGCCGAAGTTCACGGTGATTTCGATATGGCGCAAAAGCGGGTCGGAATCAGTGCGGATGTGGCCGAGTCCGGACGTCGGGTGGCGAAAATCGACGGTGGAATATGGATCGGACGCGATTCGCTTTCGTTTGCCATGGATGCCGACAAGGTCAGAATCGGTTTTCTGCAGCCCTTCATGTCGGCGTTTTCATCCAAAGTCGACGGACGGGCCTCCGGCAAGGCGCTCCTTTACGGCACATTCTCCGATATCGACATGGCCGGGCGCATGATGGCCGATACGATAGCGCTGAAAGTGGACTACACCAACGTGACCTACACCGGTCGCGACAGTGTCATCATTACTCCCGGCCGTATCCATATACCCTCCTTCACGCTTCACGACGAATATGGAAATTCCGCCCGCCTGAGCGGCGAATTGACCCATCGCTACTTCCACGATCCCGAATTTGATTTCCGCATATCCGATGCCCGCAACCTCCTTGTCTACGACACCAACCCGCAGATCAATCCCATATGGTATGGCAGGATCTTCGGCAGTGGCGGCGGACGCATTCTCGGACGCGGCAACTATGTCGGAGTGACTGCCGATATGACAACGCAGGCCAATTCCGTGTTCACCTTCGTGCTCAGCGATCAGGAAGAGGCCGCCGATTATAGATTTCTGACCTTCACCGACCGTCGGCTTGAGGAGATGAAGGCAAAAGGGGAGATCACGCTTTCGGAATCCGACGAAATTGTGCGCGCGTTTAAGAAAAAAGTGGAGGAGCAGATGGGCCCCGAATCAGTGTTCGGAATGAACATTCGTGCGACTCTGACTCCGGCCACACGCCTTGTGCTCGTCATGGATCCGGCTGCCGGCGACAAGATTACGGCTCACGGATCAGGCGCTATGAATCTGACCTATCGATCCGATTCCGACGAGATGAGAATGTATGGCAAATATGTGCTCGACGAGGGCACCTACAACTTCTCACTTCAAGACGTAATCCTCAAAGATTTCATAATCAAGCGCGGAAGTTCGATATCCTTCAACGGCGACCCGATGGATGGCTTGCTCGACATTCGGGCGGCATATCGAGTCAATACCAATCTGACCGATCTTGACGCGACATTTGCCACCGACCGCGATCTGAATCGCACGAATGTGCCGGTCGACGCGATGCTGATTGTGACAGGGCAGATGGAACATCCCGAGATATCGTTTGATATCGAATTGCCCACTCTCAACGACGAAGTCGAGCAGAAAGTGCGCAGCGTAATCGCGTCTGAAGATATGATGAATCTGCAGATGATATATCTGCTCGCGCTCAATCGATTCTATACGCCCGAATATATGGGAGGCACCTCCGGTGGTGAATGGGCCTCCGTAGCGTCGTCGACACTCTCATCGCAATTGGCCAACATCTTGGGCCAGTTGACCGACAAAGTGACTGTCGCACCCTCGTTCAGATCCGATAAAGGCGACTTCTCTGATCTTGAGGTCGACCTCGCCCTTTCGTCGCGTCTCTTCAACAACCGTTTGCTTATCAACGGCAATATAGGCTATCGCGATCCATCGACAAGCAACACTACGTTTGTCGGCGACTTTGATGTGGAATATCTTCTCAACCGAGGGGGCAACTGGCGCCTGAAAGCCTACAACCACTTCAATGATCAGAACTACTATCTGAAATCCGCGTTGACAACACAGGGTGTCGGCATTATGTGGCGTCGGGATTTCAACCACATCTTCGGCCATGGCAAGCGCCGCCCCTCCGATAGCACTCCGGAAGCTCCCCGCGATAGTGTTGAGTAGGTTTTAGGTATTGGGTTTTAGGTTTTAGGCTAATTGGATTAATTGGGACTAAAATATAGAAGGCGCCGCAACTTCGGAGTCGCGGCGCCTTGATATTTGGCTCAAATAAGATTCTTATTTGAAGAGATATTGCGATGAGATCGACTGATTGTTGTGGATGCGGCGGATAGTGTCGGCGAAAAGCTTTGCGACCGGGAGCACCGTAGCCTTATGATTCTCCTTGACGTAGGGGATTGAATCTGTGAAGATAATCTCGGTCAGGCCCGAAGAGAGCACACGGTCGGTAGCGGGATCCGACATGACGGGGTGGGAGCAAAGAGCTCTGACAGACTTCGCGCCAAACGAGAGGAGCAGGTCGGCGGCTTTGGTGATTGTGCCGGCTGTGTCTACGATGTCGTCGATAAGCACAACGTTCTTGCCCTCGACGTCGCCGATGACAGTCATCTTTTCCACGACATTGGCCTTCGCACGCTGCTTATGACAGAGCACCAGAGGCACGTCGAAATACTTTGCATAGGAATTTGCGCGTTTCGCACCGCCGACGTCGGGCGAGGCGATCACCATATCCTTCAGATGCAGGCTCTCCACATAGGGGATGAAGATCGATGAAGCATAAAGATGGTCGACCGGCACATTGAAGAATCCCTGGATCTGATCGGCGTGGAGGTCCATTGTGATCAGACGGTCGATACCTGCTACGCTGAGAAGATCAGCCACAAGCTTTGCGGCGATTGACACACGCGGTTTGTCCTTGCGGTCCTGACGCGCCCATCCGAAATAGGGGAGCACTGCGATAATCTTGCCGGCCGAGGCGCGCTTGGCGGCGTCGATCATCAGGAGAAGTTCCATCAGGTTGTCGGAGTTGGGGAATGTGCTCTGCACGAGATACACCTCGGCGCCGCGGATCGATTCCTCGAAGCCGACTTCGAATTCACCGTCGGCAAAACGTTCGATCTTCATCTTGCCGAGTTCGATACCCAGGTCTTTGCAGATGGCTTCGCCGAGATAGAGGCTCTTGGATCCGGCAAACACCTTGATTGGGGGGAGACTGTTGCTCATAGAATATAAAAGTAACTGTTCAGAATATTCACATGCGTTGTAGCAGCTTGGAGTCGGCCCCCGCGTTTCCGCAGGTGGGCCGTGGCTGCGACTCCGCCTGTGGATTTAGTTATTTTGATTTTCGTTGTTTTCGTTTGATAGGCAGCACTATCGCGCCGTGAGGCGGAATCGTGACGTCAGTCGGATGCGTGCGGGAAAGTTCGACTTCCATCTTTATTCCGGAGAGAAGCTCTTCGGCTACAACGGGCCCTTCATGCAGGGCGGCCATATCGAAGGCGAGTTCGGGGATATTGACCGGAATAGTCTTCACCACAGAGTCGAAATTCGCGCAAATGAGAAGCGCTTCGTCGGCCGTGTAGCGCAGGAAGCAGAAGCAATGGTGAGGATCGAATCCGGGCTGACGCAGATTGACATACATCAGATCGAAGAAATTACCCTCTCTGAGCGGTGCAGAATCATTGCAGAGGTTAAGCACCTTTGAATAAAGGCTGCGCAGCCAGCGCTCCTGGGCTGTCAACGAGGCGTCGGTGCATTTGCCGTCGGCATACCATCGGCGCATGACGTCGTAGCTCCAGTAGTCGAAAATGGTAGAGCGATTGTTATATCCTGCAAATCCTTCATTTTCAGTTGCACGTTCGCCTAATTCCTGACCATAATAGATCATATACGGGCCGGATGAGATCATCGACGACACCACAAGGGGAGCCATGACTTTCATCGGATCGCCGGCGAACTCATTCGAGCCGAATCTGACTTCATCGTGATTCTCAAGGAAATTGAGCATCTTAGGGGCGATTCCGTCGACAGTCTGCCATGCCGAAGTCAGCTGGGCCGCCGAGAAGCGTGCGTGTTCGATGCCGACGATCTTGTCGTAAAGGTTGACCTTATCGTAAAGATAGTCGAAGCATCCGTAGTCGAGAAACGGACGATAGAGCGCCACATCATAAATCTCGCCGATGAAGATCACTCCGGGATAATCCTTTTTCACTTGCGGGATTGCCCAATGCCAGAATGGCAGCGGCACCATGAACACCATATCGCAGCGGAATCCGTCGACCCCCTTCGAGGCCCAATAGCGGAGGATATGAAGCATCTTGAGCCATGTGTCGGGGATGGGGAAATAGTGGTCGGAGTTATCTCCGTAGTCGTGGCCATAATTGAGCTTTACGGTCTCATACCAGTCATTGCGGCCGCAGAATGCGGAGAAGCAGTCGTTGCCTGTGGCTTTCGACGGGAATTCCACATAAGGCTGATCGCCTTCGGCGTCGAGGCTGAAGTCGGGGGCGAAAAGCTGGTTGGGGATATAGTAGTAGTTGTTGTCGGGAGCGAAGTAATATGTTGTGTTGTCGTCCTGCCCGAAATCCTTTATGCCTGCCGGCGCCACATCCGAATGGTATTGCCGTGCCGTGTGGTTGGGCACAAAATCGATCAGCACCTTCATCCCTTCGGCGTGTATTCTTTGGATGCATTCCTCAAACTCCTCCATGCGGCGTTTCGGGTCGACGGCGATTGCCGGATCGATGTCGTAGTAATCCTTGATTGCGTATGGAGATCCGGCTTCACCCTTGACGACATTTGGATTGTCGAGCGGGATGCCGTATTTGGTGAAATCCGATTTTGTAGCATGTTCGATGACTCCGGTGAGCCATATGCAGTTGATTCCCATCTTGCGGAGCGATCGCAGGAGCGTTGAATCGTAGTCGGCGAGTTTGCCCGCGCCGTTTTGATCGAGGGTGCCGGCGAAAGCGCAGGTGGTGTTGGTGTTGGTCAATATCCGGGGGAAAGTCTGATAGATTATCAGTCTGTCGTCGGATTGGATCTGTTGATTATCGGAATTGTTCACTTTATTAGGAGTCAGGGTTGCCATTGTTATAGTCAACTACTTGTTGTTAAGAGCTTCTTCCAGCACTTTGCAGGTGGCCTCATATCCGGCTTTGACGGCTTTTTCGAGAGCGGATATCTCGAAAGTGCCAAACTGTGCATTGCCGGGAGTGCGCACCACATAGTCGCAGAGATTAAGATCCTGAAGGGTGTTGGCTTTAGACATCAGGCTGTAGGTGCGCAGCGTGATGTCGACGAGCGAATGCTTGTATTTGTAATGTCGGTTGAGGGGAGCGCAGTTGAGGCCGTAGAGAGTGCGGCAATGTTTGCGTATCGCCCATGCGGGCAGATTGCGGAGCACACCGCCGTCGACATAGTTGACACCATTGATGTTGACGGGCTGAAAGATGATCGGGATGCTGCATGAAGCGAGCACTCTGGGCACAATCTCACCCTTCGACCATCCGACCGATTTGCCGGCGTCGATATCTGTGGCGCATACAACGGCCGGGATCTTCAGCTCTTCGAGATTGCTGACAGGAAGCCAAGATTCGAGCAGTTTTCCGAATTTGTCGATTTTGAAGAATCCGGCTTTCGGAAGTGTCAGCTGGGTGAAATCGCCGAAATGATCGTAAGCCTTGAAGCAGTCGATGATTTCTTTGGGAGTGAGCCCTGCGGCGAAGAGCACAGCGGCTATCGAGCCGGCGGACACGCCGGATACGATGCCGGGCTTCACCCCGAATGTCTCGAACGCCATCATGGCGCCGATATGGGTGAAGCCTTTGGCTCCTCCTCCGGAGAAGGCGACGCCGACGCGCGGAGTTTTGTTGTTGAGGCCGATTCTTTCAAGAAGACCCTCTATTTTCCAGGGCATGTCAAGAGATTTATTCGTGTTGAGACACATTTTTGCCGTCCGCGACACTGAGTGTCGTCGGATTGCTGATGCAAAATTAATAATTCCTTAAATCATATGGAAACAAAATCCCGGATTTTTTTAATTCAGGTGTGTTAAAAAGAGAGCGCGGCCTCCGGATCGAGCCGGGGCCGCGCTGTTTTTTCGAGTGTCGAAGGGTTCGGATTAGAAGGGTTCGGATTACCAGATTACGATTCGTTCGGATTCGGGACGGAACATTTTGTCGCCCTCTTTGATATCAAACGCCTTGAAGAAGGGCGCGATGTTTTTGAGAGTGACATTGACGCGGTTTTCGCCAAGGGAGTGCACGTCGATTGTTGTCAGACGGCGCTTTTCGGCATCGCGTACATTCTGGGCCCAGAGGTTGGCATAGTTCATGTAGAACACCCGGATCGGATCCAATCCGTCGATCAGAGCTTCTTCAGAAGCGACGTCGACACCCTTTTTCTTCTGGGAGTCGAGGAATGCGGTCATTGCTACACGCAGACCGCCCTGGTCGGCAATGTTTTCGCCCAATGTGTAGGAGCCGTTTGCCATGAGGCCGGGAAGCACTTCCACCTGGTCAAACTGCGATGCGAGGCCCTGTGTCATTTCGGCGAATGCCTGTGCGTCTTCCGGAGTCCACCAGTTGACCATGTTGCCGACAGCGTCGAAGTTGCATCCCTGGTCGTCGAATCCGTGGGTAAGCTCATGGCCGATCACAACGCCGATGCCGCCATAGTTTTCGGCGTCGCTCGAAGCGGGATCATAGAAGGGAGCCTGGAGGATTCCGGCGGGGAATACGATCTCGTTGTTGAGCGGGTTGTAGTAGGCGTTGATGGTCTGCGGAGTCATGCCCCATTCGGAGCGGTCGACGGGTTTGCCCCATTTGGCGTTATACTCGTCGTTGATCCAGAGGTTGGCATTGTGGATATTCTCATAATAAGAGAGCGCAGGATCGATATTCATTGTGGAATAGTCTTTCCACTTGTCGGGATAGCCGATCTTGACGGTGATCGCGTTGAGCTTTTTGATCGCCTGCAGTTTGGTGTCGTCGCTCATCCAGGGAAGGTTGATGATATGCTTGCCGAGTGCGGTGCGGAGGTTTTCGACGAGTCCTTCCATATAGATTTTTGAGGATTCGGGAAAATACTGCTCGACATAGAGCTGTCCGACAGCTTCGCCGAGGCGTCCTTCAGTGGCGCCCTGCACGCGCTTCCATCTGGGCTGCATTTCTTCGACGCCGCTCATGATCTTTGTGAATTCGAAGTCGGCCTGAGCGAAGTCGTCGCTCAGATAGGAGGATGCGCCGTTGACGATCTCCCAGAGGTAATAGTCTTTGATCTCGCGCGGCTTGAGCGAAGCGTAGAGATTGTCGGCCTGCTTGACGGAGTTGATCTCAGTGACGATGAAAGAATCGGGCGTTGCGGGGATTCCCATCGACTCCACGAAGAAGCGGTCCCAGGGGAGATGAGGATATTCATTTTTGAGCCATTCGAGGTCGCGCACATTATTCATTGCGTTGAGATTGCGGCTCTGCTCGCGGGTCCAGGCTGAATCGGCGAGAGCTGTCTCGATCTTAAGCACGTTCTTGGCGATTCTGGATGCCTCGGATTTGGAGAATCCGGCGAGTTGCATCTCTTTTTTGATCAGATTGGTGTAGGCCTCGCGGATCTTTTTGTTTTCGGGCGATTTGGAGAGATAGTAGTCGCGGTCGCCGAGAGTGCGTCCGCCCGCACCGACATACATTGCATACTGAGCCGAGTTGTTGAGGTCTTCCTGGAGTCCGGCGCTGAAGAAGGGCGCGGAATATTCCTTATGCATGAAGATAAGGAGATCGTCCATATTGGCGTCGGGGGTGTCGTTGATTTTTTTGAGCACCGGCTTGATCGGCTCCGCACCGAGCTGATTTCGACGTATGGAGTCCATGCCGGTGTGATAGAGAGCCGCGAGTTTATATGCCACTGTGCCGGGCTGCGGGTTGGTTTGATCGAGGTTGGCGATGATGCGGCGCACGCGGTTGCGGCTCGAATCGTCGAGGATGTTGAACTGTCCGTAGCGGGAGTGTTCGGGCGTCAAGGGGTTGGCGTCCATCCAACTCTGATTGACGTGACGATAGAAATCTTCCTTTGCGGGGATTTCGGAGCTGATTCCTGCGGCGCTGAGGCTTTTGAGGTGTTCTTCGGCAGAAGCTGAAAGAGCCACTGCCGCTGCGGCGCAGAACAGAATGGTTTTTGTTGTGCTCATATAAGTTATCGTTTAAAGTAGAATTGTTCGGATATGTCGTAATTGCCCGGGCTGATCGAGGATTAGGGGGCGGGTTTCAACGTTCGGTCAGTCAAAGCGAATTTTTGAATGAATGGAGGGAGATCGCATTGGCATGATTCGGAAGGGGGGTTGATCCGCGCTCCGCTGTCGCTTGGAATCACTCGGCTCGATATTCGAGTATATCGGCGGGTTGGCAATCGAGAATAGAGCAGATGCTTTCAAGAGTAGAGAAGCGTATTGCTTTGGCTTTTCCGGTCTTGAGTATCGAGAGGTTGGAGGGGGTGATACCCATTCGTTCGGAAAGCTCGCCAAGGCTCATCTTTCTTTTGGCCATCATCACGTC
This sequence comes from uncultured Porphyromonadaceae bacterium, assembly GCA_947175695.1. Taxonomy (GTDB): domain Bacteria; phylum Bacteroidota; class Bacteroidia; order Bacteroidales; family Muribaculaceae; genus Lepagella. The sequence continues at coordinate 36,911 of CAMWNT010000002.1, read as the reverse complement.
GAGATTTACTATTATTGGCATGTCGGCGGGGTGAGAGTTATATTGTGAGTTCCTGATCCTGTTTGATTTTGATTCCGTAGGCCCAGACTTGGGCGAGGAGCAGAGCGACGACGCCGATCAGCAGGTTGCTCCATGGGAAATCCCATAGGGCGGATATGTCGTAGCCTTCGCCCGCGAATGAGAAGAGTCCGAATAGATAGTCTTGCAAGAGGCCTCCGATGAGCTGTACGAAAGCTATTGCGATCAGGGCGAATGAAATCTGACGGAGATAGCGCACATTCTGGTCGACAAATATCCTCGATTTCGAGACGTTGAGGATGAATCTGAGAAATTTCCAGAGGATTATGGCAAGCAGGCAAAACTGGAGGGGAGTGATCAGCATTGTCCAGATTGTCCAGGAGGGTAGTTTTGCATCGGGCACAAGCACCGCGACACTGTCGACCACGATCGGCACTTTCATACCGTCGTCGAAGATGATCGAGTCTGTCGGATGGATCATCGTCTGGGTGGTCGGCGTGAATTTGAGGGGAAGAAGTGTGCCGTCGATCATGTTGTCTTTACCGGTCCAGCCGGACTCGAAGCCGACGGAGAATCCTTCCCAGCTCATTTTGATGAGCTGATGTGAAGGGAGAATCACCGACAGCCCGAGCACAATGAGCACGAGTATCGAAAGAATATAAATCGATGTCTTGTTGGTCATATGGAAATTACTAAGAAACCGTTTATAAGTTCAGTCGGGTTGAATTGTCCCGTTTCTAATGCGAAGTTAAGAAAGAAATTTTGTTAAACCAAGAAAAAATATCGTAATTCAATAAGAAAACGAAGTGATTTTGTATCAATAGCTGTTATCCGTTGGTCAATGTAGGCCTTGATCCATGTCGGCGGCTGCGGCGTGTCGGTCGATAATGGAGTGGGGCGCTGTCGGATGGAATTGATTTATGTCAGAATCGAGCGGAGTGTGGCGAGCTTGCGTTCGGTCTCTGTCCATTCTTCTTCGGCTATTGAATGGCGGGTGATTCCGCCTCCGGCGAACAGTCGGATTTTTCGGGCCGCCGTGTCGATGCGCGCGCTTCGGAGATTGGCGAATGCCAATGCGCGACATTGGCGCGAGTCGTCGGCATTCGGAGCCTGCCGCGAGAAGAGATAGCCGATGAATCCGCCGTAGTTTTCGCGCCGATAGTCTTCGCCTGATGTTATTGCCGCTATGGCTTCCGGTCGGGGATAGCCACTCAGAGCGGGGGTGGGTGACAGTGTCGCGAGGAGGTCGGCGATGTCGGCGATGCTGCCCCCGAATGGAGCTTCGATAGAAGTCGACAGGTGTTCCACCGGCCCGGCTCTGAAAGTCGTCGGTCGGCCGGCCCGGCAGTCGTCATAGCCTTTGTCGCGGAGTGTGCCGAGGATAAAGTCGGTGACGATCCTTTGCTCTTCGATGTTCTTGGCATCCCATGGGCCTTGGGATTCGGCCGGGCGAGTTCCGGCGAGTGCCACGGTCGAGATGCGGTCGGCGTCGGCGCGGAGCAGCAGTTCGGGGGTCGCGCCTATCCATGTGCCGCTGAGCGGAGTCGAGAAGAGGAATATGCATGCGTCGGGATAGCGGTGGTCAAGCCGATTGAAAATTTCGAGCGGCGAGAGCGAGCAGTCGCGTATGTCGGATCGGGCGGCGATGATCTTTGAGTCGACCCCCTTTTGCGCTTCGATCTCTTCGATCAGGCGGCGCAGAGAGTCGACATAGCGGATATGCCGTTCGCGGGTGGTGGACGATTTGGGCAGCGGAGTGGTCAGGCCGGCGGCGATGTCGTTGTCGCGCATGCATTGCAGCGCTTCTTGCTCGGGGAGAAAGTCAGTGTCGGCCGGGATTTGGAGGATTGAGGGATTGAGAGAGAAATCAGAAAAGATGAATCCCGCGACATCATCTCCTTCACAGGGCGTAGCTTTCTTGTCGAAAAATGTGAGCGCCTCCGAGGCGCCATCGATCGCCGGAATGGCAAACGATCGCGGAAACCGCAATTTGAATAGATTCATCGAATTTGAATGTAATCTTTGACCTTGACTTGATCTTTCACTCTCTGTCGGAGAGTTGACCTTGACGTGATCTTATACTCTTTGTCGGAGAGTTGACCTTGACGTGATCTTATACTCTTTGTCGGAGAGTTGACCTTGACTTGATCTTTAGACTCAATCTTTAAATGAGGATCGCGGATCAGTCTTGCACGTGGCGGCCGATCAGCTCGAAGGGGAGGGCTTCGGTGATCTCGACTTCGGCGAATTCGCCGATCGGGAGCTCGACGCCGGTGATGATGATCTCCGGATCGACTTCGGGGGAGTCATACTGCGATCTGCCGATCGAATTGCCCTCCTCATGACGCTCGACGAGCACTCGAAGCCGTCGGCCGACAAGTTCTTCGTTGAGTTGCAGCGCGATTTCTTCCTGCACAGCCATGAGTCGATCGAGTCGGCTTTGCTTCACCTCCTCGGGAATTGAATCTTCGAGATGGCGCGCGCTCCAGGTGTCGTCTTCTTCGCAATAGGCAAAGGCTCCCATGCGGTCGAAGCGCTGAGTGCGCACGAATTCGAGCAGTTCTTCGAATTCCTTCTCTCCTTCGCCGGGGAATCCGGTCATCAGGGTCGTGCGGATTCGGATGCCCGGCACTCTGCGGCGGATCTCGTCGAGCAGTGAGATCGTCTCGGCCGCCGTGATATGTCGGCGCATGTTGGTCAATACAGGATCGGCTATATGCTGCAGAGCGATGTCAAGATATTTGCAGACATTGGGGCGTTCGCGCATGACGTCGAGCAGATCCATCGGGAAATCGGCCGGATAGGCGTAATGCAGTCGGATCCATTCCACTCCTTCGATTCGGGAGATTGCGTCGATGAGCTGCGCGAGCCGGTGGTCGCCATAGAGATCGAGTCCGTAAGACGACAGGTCTTGGGCTATGACATTGAATTCCTTGACCCCTTTCGCGGTCAGATCGCGCACTTCATCGAGGATTTCCTCGATCGGGCGCGATTTATGGCGACCGGTGATGAGAGGAATGGCGCAGAAGGCGCAGAAGCGGTTGCAACCTTCCGATATCTTGAGATAGGCCGAGTAGGGGGGAGTGGTGAGATCGCGTTCCCACACTCTGGGCGCGGAATCGCTGTCGGCGGCGCGGTCGGGGAGGTCGTCGATGAAGAGATTCCAGTTGAACTTGCCATACCACTTGGCTACTTCCGGGATTTCCTCTTTCAGTTCGGCGAGGTATCGTTCGGAAAGGCATCCCATGACGGCGATATTTCCGATCTCGCCGTTGCGCTGCGCGTCGGCGAGCTGGAGGATGAGATTGATCGATTCCTCTTTTGCGTCGCCGATAAAGCCACAGGTGTTGACCATGACCCACTCGCCTTGCGGCTTGTCGGAGTCATGGACGGTAGTGTAGCCTTTCGCTTCGAGGCGACGGAGCAGACGTTCGGAATCCACAAGGTTTTTGGAACACCCCATGGAAATGACGTCGATTCTATTCTTTACGTAACTCACGTTTAGATTTAGAGAGTGTTTGAATTTAACCCGATTAAAAATACTGACGCGCGAGAGTGAATCTTTTCATCCACTCAAAGGTCTTTTTCGGTGCTTTTCGTCCGAATTCATCGGTCACAATTTGCAATTGCTCCCTCGAATCCGAACGAAAATCCCTCGAAAAATCCTCTTTGAGTGAATGAAAGTTAAATCCAAACACTCTCTTAATGCTGAGTTGGATCAGTTGTCGGAATTGTCGAAGAGAGATTTGACGAATTCGCGGGCATTGAAGATCTGGAGGTCTTCGGGACGTTCGCCCAGACCGATATATTTGATGGGAATTTTCTGCTGGTTGGAGATGCCGATGACGACGCCACCTTTGGCGGTGCCGTCGAGCTTGGTGACGGCGAGGGCGCTGACATGGGTGACGCTTGCGAATTGGCGGGCCTGCTCGTAGGCGTTCTGTCCTGTGGAGCCGTCGAGCACGAGGAGCACCTCCTGCGGGGCGTCGGGCACGATCCGCTTGATGACTTTTTCGATCTTTCCGAGCTCCTGCATCAGTCCGGCCTTGTTATGGAGTCGGCCGGCTGTGTCGATGATCACTACGTCGGCGCCCTGCGCTTTGGCGGCGCTGACTGTGTCGTAGGCCACAGCTGCGGGATCGGATCCCATTTTCTGCTTGATGACGGTCACTCCCGTGCGTTCGCCCCAGAGGTCGAGCTGCTCGATGGCGGCTGCGCGGAAAGTGTCGGCGGCTCCAAGAAACACCTTGTTGCCGGCTTTGCGATATTGATAGGCGAGCTTGCCGATGGTCGTGGTCTTGCCGACGCCGTTGACGCCGACCACGAGAATGACGTAGGGGCGGCCTTCGGCGGGCACTTGGAAATCTTCCAATTCATCGCCGTCCGAGGCGGGGGTGATCATGTCGGAGATTTCATCGGCGAGTAGTGAATGGAGCTCGGAAGTCGACACATATTTGTCGCGCTTGACGCGCTCCGTGATGCGGTCGATGATCTCAAGCGTAGTCTCGACACCGACGTCGGAAGTGACAAACACTTCCTCCAGATTATCGAGCACTTCATCGTCGATGGTCGATTTTCCGGCCACGGCGCGTGTGATTTTCTGCCACACGCCCTGTTTGGTCTTTTCAAGACCCTGGTCGAGTTTCTCCTTTTTTTCGCGGGAGAACAGTTTGTTGAAGAAGCCCATATTTAAAATATAAAACTAATTAGAATGCGAAATTAATAATTTCCCGCCACATATCAAATTATTCGCGTCTATCTATCGCTATATTGCGCGATGGATAGACGCGAATGTATCGTTTTGACGGCGTCGAAGCGGGATCGGAACGTATTGATCAGATTCCGGCTCCTCCGGCCGCACCTGTAGCTCCTCCGGCGCCGCCGTTGGATGTGCGCGACACGTCGTCGTTGGTGATTCCGCGGTTGACCCCTTTGACCCGGATGCCGGTGTGGCCGAAGTTCCATGTCGCGGTCAGCGAAATGTTGAATGCCGGGTGGCGGTAGGTGGATCGGGTCATCACGTCGGGAGTGGAGGTGGAGTTGGTGAATGTCATCCAGCGCTCAAACATATTGCGGCCGCTAAGAGTCAGTTTCAGAGCGTCGTCGCGAAGGAATGAGCGTGCGATGCTGAGTCCGTAGTAATGGAAATCGGCCGAAGAGCCCTGGAGAGTGACATCCTTGCCGTTCCATCCTGCGTAGCCGGAGATTTGGAAGCGGGCCGGGAGGGTCCAGTCGGCGGAGAAAGTGGCCGATCCTGTCCATCCGGAGTTGGAGAGCGAGACTTCGCGACCGTCGATGTGCGAGGCGTCGGCGCGCAGCGATTTCCATGCGGCAGTGCCGTTGAGAGTGAAGCGCAGTTTGGCCGTAGCGTTCCACATCAGGAAGGCGTTGAGAGCGGCCGATTGATTCCGACCGATATTGGCGTAGGTCGTCACGACCTGATAGCCGTCGAGATAGCTGAACTGAGAGATGGCGTTGCCCGAATGGGTGAAGTCGAGCGAGAGCGTTCCGCCGATGGCGCGTCCGAAGTTGGTGTAGCTCAGCGACACTTTGTTGATGCGTTCGGAGGTGAGGTCGGGATTGCCTTTCTGCACACTGACGTTGTTCAGACTCAGCATAAAAGGGTTAAGTTGCTGAATCGACGGGCGTGAGATTTTCATATAATACTTCGCCGCGATCGAGTGCATGGGAGAGAAATTGTAGGCGATCGATGCTTCGGGCACAATGTCGTTGAGGTGACGCATCAGATTGCGAGCCGGATCGATACGGTCGTCGATACCCATGCGTGTGTGTTCGTAGCGTGCGCCGGCGGTCGCCGAGATCGGTCCGTAGGTGGCGGTGTATAGAGCGTAGAGGGCGTAGATATCCTGTGGCTGGCTGATATTGATCGAGAGCTCGGGGATGGGAGCGTCGAGGATAAGGTCGCTGCTCCCTTTGGTGTCGGAATCGGCGGCGTTGCGACGGAAGATCCCTTTGCCTCCGACTTCGATGCGGGCGTGTGGGGAGAGGGTGTTGGAGTAATCGATCTGCAGTGTGTGCTCGCGAGTATAGTTGTTGTTGGTGGAGTATTCATGCAGTCGGTCGGGGTAGAAGTTGAAGCAATCCCCGTATGTGCGTGCGATCGGCAGGCGAGTGGTTCCGAAATTAAACTGATATGAAGCCGAGATGAAATTGTCGGGCCTCGAGAAGAGGTGTTGATATGCGACATTGGCCGTAGTCGACAGTATTTCGAGGTCGATGTCGTTGTCCATCGTATACTGCCATTGCAGATCCCCCTGTTGATTATACATTTGGGTCATGCCGTCGGTTGTGCCGACTTTCCCGCCTGCGTTCATGAAGTTGGCGCTGACAGTCAGCAGGTCGTCGGTTGATATATCCCACGACATGCCGAGGTCGGCCATGAAGAAATTGTTTTTACGGGGACTTTTGCTGAAATGTGTCAGATGGTGATTGTCGGCATCGTTGAGATACCAAGTATCTTCCTGAGTCTCGCCGTTCATTGTGCCGGGAAAGGTTTTCATGTAGTTGACTCCGGCCTGAACCGTGAAATCGTTGAATTTCGATGAGATTCGGGCTCCGGCGTTGGCATATTGATTGCTGACCGAAGCGGTCAGATTGCCGTTGTAGCCTGTGGTCTTCTGTCGGCGTTCGGTGACGAGGTTGATGATGCTTCCGCCCCCTTCGGCATCGTATTTTGCGCCTGGATCTGTGATGAGCTCGATTTTGGCGACGCTCTCCGCGGGCATTGCCTTGAGAATCATGGCGGCGTTATTGGTCAGCATCGGTTCGGGCTTGCCGTTGACGTAGATTTTGACTCCTCCGGAGCCTTTGACGGTGATGTTGTCGTTGCCGTCGACGGCAACGAGTGGCACTTTTCGAAGCATGTCGAGTACAGTCTGTCCGGCCGAAGAGGGGTCTTCTTCGACATCATAAGTGATCGACTGATTCGACACCTTGATCATTGGAGATTTGGCGGCAACCACGAGCTCTTCGAGATTTGTCACATTGCCGTAGGCTGCGTTTTGGAGCGAATCGATCTGTGCGTCGGTCAGTTCCGGCTCGCTTTGTTGGGCTGCGAGCGGGAGCGAAGCGAGCATCAGTGCGAGTAGAGAGCCTGAAGTTACGAATAGTTTATGAGCAGAAGTATTCATGTGAAATCTGTTAAGTTCTACATAATCAGCCTAAACAGGGTGTTGCTGGGGTGTATATGCTGTATTAATAGACTAATACACTGCAAAGGTAATAACAAATTTTAGAACTACCAAAAGAAATCATAAAAATCTCTGCTTGCATTTCATATCGCATTTCATACTTTGGCGGCATCCGCTTCAACCCATGAGGCGGATGCCGCTTTGTTTTGCATTTTCACGCCGCTGCGATGCAGTTATGCGCCGTCAAAGCTCTTTATAGTTGCTGAATTGGTTCCAGCCGTCGGCTGATTTGTAGGCGTTGAGACTCCCCTTGGGGATATAGACGGGGATATCGGTTGATACTCCATCGAAGGAGGAGTAGTCCTCTATGGCGGGAGGTGTCGGGTTGAGGCTGATGATTTTTTGGAGGTCTGCAAATGAGAAAGCTTCGATGCCGATTTCAGTCACCGATTTGCCGATTGTTACGACCTTAAGCTTGTGACACTGGTCGAATGCTCCCCATCCGATTGAGGTCACGGAGTTCGGCACTACAAAGGATGTCAGGCTTGAGCATCCGGAGAACGTCCCATCCTCGATTTCGGTGATTGATTCGGGAAGTTTTATAGATGTCAAAGCGAGGCATTCGCCGAAGGCCGTAGCTCCGATTTTTGTCACAGTATTGGGGATAGTGATCGATGTCAATTTGATGCAGCTCTCGAAAGCCGACGAACCAATTTCCCGCACACTGCCGGGAATGACACATTTTATCTTTGCCTCCGGGCATCTGATCAGTTTTGTCTTCCGGATATCAAACAGCACTCCGTTGACGGAGCAGAAGTGTTTGTTGCCGACAGCCACATTAATTGATCTTAGGCTGCTGCAATTGTCAAATACCCTTTCGCCAAGGGTGGTCAGAGTTTTCGGAAGTGTTACCGTAGTCAGAGATTCACAACCCCAAAATGCGCCGTAACCGATCTCCTTCACACCTCCCGCTATTCTGATCGTTGTCAATCGGGCGCAGTCTCTGAATGCATCATCGCCTATTGCAGTTACTGTGGCCGGTATTTTGACTGACGTCACATCGCTACGCGAGAATGCGCCATTCCCGAGAGCCTTCACCGAGTAGGAGACGCGCTTGTGAACGACGGAAGCGGGGATCACTATTGCACCTTTGGCTTCTTCGTTTTCAGTCACTTCGACGGTGCGAGCCGATTCCGAAAGTATTTTGTAGTTAATCCCCTTGTAGGTGAATACATCGCCGTCGGCGGCATAGGCAAGTGCGGCAAGCATGGTTGCCAGCATCAGAGAAAGATAGCGTTTCATATTTGGTTTCTAAGCGTTAGTGTGCGGATATTCTTTGGTCGCAGTTGATTCTTTGGTCGCGGTCGATTCTATCATCCGGGAATTTCATGAATTTCACTGAAGCGTTTCCAGCCGGTGGCGGTTTGATAAGCGCTGACACTTCCTTTCGGAACATAGATCCGAGTGCTTGTGGCAACGGCATGAAAGATATGATCCATTACTCGTTGCGGGATCGGACTATGATTTATGATTTCCTCAAGGTGATAGCAATTGTAGAAAGTCCGCTCAGGGAGAGTGGTAAGTGATGAAGGAATTTCTACCGATTTCAAATTTTCACAATTCTCGAAAACATTCTCGCCTATATAGGCTACATTTTCGGGAATGCAGATCATGGTAAGACCGGTGCATCCGAAGAATGCGGATCGATTGATCGCAGTCAGAGATTTGGGTAGATTGATTGTTTCCAAGCTACGGCAATTGTAGAAAGCAGCACGTGGAATGACAGTTAATGATGCATTGATTTCGACTTCTTTCAATGAATGGCATCCATAGAAAGAGCATTCGCCGATCTCATTGATATTCTCTGGAATTGCGATTCGAGGGAGTTCTTGACAGTCGCTGAATGCACTGTCGCCAATATATTCCACATCGTCATGGATCTCAACGAATTTCAGCATCGTGCATTCGGAGAATACACCGGTGTTGATTCTTGTCACACCTCGCGGAATGATGAATGTTTTGAGACTCCCGCATCGAAAAAAAGCGAAGTCACCGATATAGGTAATGGACTGCGGAATATGGATCGACTCAAGACTTTCGCAACGAGCGAATGCTTGAGCGCCGATGCTCACTACGGATGAGGGGATTGCAATATGAGTCATGTTACGGCAATCATAGAAAACTCCTTTCCCGATTGATGTCAATGATTCTGAGAGGCTGATGCTTTTAAGATTGCGGCAACGCAAGAAGGCTTTATCGCCAATTTTCGAGATAGAGTTGGGAATGTCGATTGATGATAGAGAGAGGCAACCGGCGAATGCACTGTCGCCGATTTCAGTCATCGAAGGGGGGATAACAAGCGACGTCAGATGCTTACAACTTGCGAAAGCACTGTCGGCGATCGCAACGACCGCATATTGCTTGCCTTTATACTTGACAGTCGAAGGAATAGTGATAGCTCCCGATGCATGGGTTGTTCTGCCGACTGCGACTGAATGAGCCTCAGCATCAACTATTTCATAATTAATGCCGTTTGACTCAAAAGTAGCGCAATTACCACTCTGTCGATTGCCGCATGCGTAAAGCAGCAGTAATATGGTCACTAAACCGAGAAGATATTGTTTCATCGTTGCCGCAAATTATTGTTGTTGGTGAGGGGAGGGGAGGGGTGTACTATCTCCCCAAGTCGGGCTTGGATATAAAGAGTGGGAATGGCGACAAAATCTATTACCGACTGATTGCGATTTCCAAATATAGCGTTTTTTGTAAAAAGCATATAGAGCCTTGCAGATATAAAAAGAGATCCTCTTGCCGACAGAGCAAGAGGATCTCTTAAGCATTCGTTAATCGTGTTAAATTCAAACACTCTCTATTATCGCAGTGCTTATGATTTCGCGCAAGAATTGTCTTTGAGATGGATGATGCGTTGGTTGGAGGAACCGCGGAATAGGAGATCGGGATCGCGGAGCGCGGCGACAAACGGCCCCTCGACGATTGTGTCGATATCCGCAATTGCGGCGCGGAGTCGCGGATCGGCGAGAATCTGCTCGTAGGTATAGCCCGTATAGAGCCATATGTTTTTGCCGAGTGCTTTGATTGCGGCGGCCAGGACGGCTGTCGATTCGGGATGCATCAACGGGTCGCCGCCGGTCAGCGTGACATCGAAATCCTCATCCTTTATCACCTCCAGAATCTCATCGAGCGTCATCGTCGCGCCACCGTTCTCATCCCACGAATCGGGGTTGTGGCATTCAGGGCAGTGATGGCGACATCCGGCGAGGTAGACGCTTGTGCGCAGCCCCGGGCCGTCGACGGTCGTGCCCCGCCGGATATCAAGCACTTGATATGTGAATTGAGTTGGTGTCATCTTAGGAATCAGTGGTCGGTGGAGAGAATCGACTCCAGGGCCGCGATAGTCGCGATATCCACGATCTCATCCTCAGTGGCATTCGCACCGGTGAAATAGATCGGTTTCTTCAAGCCGATCTGGAGCGGGCCGATCGAGCGACCGACGCCCATGCCGAGCAACAGCTTGAATGTGATATTGGCAGAACTGAGATTCGGGAAGATCAGCGTGTTCACCTCCTGGCCGGCGATGGTGTTGAAGGGGAACGCCTTGTCGCGCATGTCGGTGTTGAGCGCGTAGTCGGCCTGCATTTCGCCATCCACTTTGATTTCGGGATACTTCTCATGGAGGATTCTGACAGCCTCGGCCACACGGCGCGGCTCGTCAAACTCACGATTCGAACCGAAATTGCTGTAAGAGAGCATCGCCAGCACGGGAGTGCGGTTGAAATGGCGCACGGCATCGTTGGTCAGCCGGGCTATATCCACCAAAGCGTCGGAATCCGACACCGGATTGACTGCCGTATCGGCCAGGAAGAAAGTGCCCTGACGGGTGTTGACGATGTGCATGGTCGCGATATGCGAATAGCCATCGCGGATGCCGACGATCGACACTGCGCGCTCGGCCATCTTGTTGGCCGAAGAATAGCAACCGGCTACAAACGCGTCGGCGTCGCCCATATCGACCATCATCATGCCGAAATAAGAGCGGTCGTACATCTTGTCGAGAGCCTCGGCATAGGGCATACCCATGCGCTGCTTCTTCTGCGAGAGGGCGGAGGCATATTTCTCGCGGCGCTGCACCTGATTGTCGTGGCGCGGGTTGATGATTTCGATGCCGGAGATGTCGAGTCCGATCTGGTCGGCGTGACGATTGATCATCTCGGCGTTGCCGAGGAGCACCGGCACGAGAGTGCCTTCGTTGTAGAGGCGTGTGGCGGCGCGAAGCACATTCTCCAGATTGCCCTCGCCGAAGACTACGCGGCGCTTGTTGTCGCGTGCGTGCTCGGTGATGGTTTTCATGAATTTGCCGTCATATCCCATATAAGCGCAGAGGCGCGACTGATATGCGTTCCAGTCTTCGATCGGGCGTGCTGCGATGCCCGACATCATTGCTGCTTTTGCGACAGCCGGCGCCACGCGGGTCAGCAATCGCGGGTCGAGCGCTTTGGGAAGGATGTAGTCGCGTCCGAAATGGATGTTTTCAAGACCATAGGCTTCATCGACAACGCTCGGCACAGGCTCCTTGGTCAGTTCCGAAATGGCATATACGGCAGCGATCTTCATCTCCTCGTTGATGGCAGAAGCACCGCAGTCGAGCGCTCCGCGGAAGATATAGGGGAAGCCGATGACATTGTTGATCTGGTTGGGATAGTCGCTGCGTCCGGTTGCCACGATGACGTCGGGGGCAGCCTCCTTGGCGGCGTAGTAGTCGATTTCCGGATTCGGGTTGGCCAAAGCGAACACGATCGGGCGCGGAGCCATCGAGCGCACCATCTCCGGAGTGACGACGCCGGCGACAGAGAGGCCCAGGAATACGTCGGCATCCTTCATAGCCTCGGCGAGGGTGTGGATGTCGCGCGTCGTGGCGAATTCGCGCTTTTGGGCGCTGAGGTTTTCGCGATCGGCACGAATGACCCCTTTGGAGTCACACATGACGATGTTTTCCGGCTTTACGCCCAGCGATTTATAAAGGCGTGTGCAGCTGACGGCTGCTGCGCCCGCACCGTTGACGACGAGTCGGATCTCGCCGATTTTTTTCTTTTGGATCTCCAGAGCGTTGAGCAGTCCGGCGCCGGAGATGATGGCTGTGCCATGCTGGTCGTCGTGCATGACAGGGATGTCGCACTCCTTCTTCAGACGATCTTCGATCTCGAAGCATTGAGGTGCCTTGATATCCTCGAGGTTGATGCCGCCGAATGTCGGGGCGAGAGCCTTGACGATTTCGATAAATTTATCGGGATCCGTCTCGTTGATTTCGATGTCGAAAGCATCGAGACCCGAGAAAATCTTGAATAGAAGCGCCTTGCCTTCCATCACAGGCTTGCCGGCGAGCGCACCGATGTCGCCCAGGCCGAGCACGGCTGTGCCGTTGGAGATTACAGCCACGAGGTTGCCCTTGTTGGTATATCTGTAGGCATCCTGGGGATTGGCTTCGATCTCCAGGCAGGGGAAGGCTACTCCCGGTGAATATGCGAGTGAAAGGTCGCGTTGGGAAGCGTAAGCTTTGGTGGGGGTGATTTCGATTTTACCCGGGCGTCCCTCTTCGTGATAGTGGAGGGCGTCTTCTTTCGTAACGTTAGCCATCTGGTTATGCGGAATGTTTTGGATTATAAACAGTGTAAGGAAGTATGTATACGTCGTGGAGAGAAAGCCTTGACTTCCTCTCCACTGATATAACAATCTTTAAGGCAAAGTTACAAAAAAATCGGATTTCAACCCGATTTTTTTACCCGAATTTTCGAGAGAGACTTAGAATTTTTTATCAATGGCAGAGCCCGGAGCTTTCGGTCGTCTCGCGAGCGGCTGATGCATCGTGTCGCATCCCCGCATTGACTGTTTTGACCGATTCTCCGAGCTCCCCGGAATTATTTATGGACAATGCGGTCGTGGAGCTCGGCGAGTTTGCCTGAGTTCCAGCGATCGGTAGTGCCGACGAGGTAGCCTGTGATGCGCTGGATTGTCTCGAAGGCGACATGACATTTCGGGCATTCGTGCATCGAGGTGTCGGCGTTTTCGTAGCCGCATCGCGGGCAGTGGTTGCGGTTGTGGTTGACGCTGCCGTAGCCAATGTTGTGGCGGTCCATAAGGTCGACGATCTGCATGATCGCCTGCTCGTTATGGGTGGCGTCGCCGTCGATTTCGACATAGAAGATGTGGCCGCCGCGGGTCATTTCGTGATAGGGAGCCTCGATGCGGGCCTTGTGGCGGGGCGAGCAGTGATAGTAGACCGGCACATGGTTGGAGTTGGTGTAATAATCCTTGTCGGTGATGCCGGGAAGCACGCCGAAACTCTTGCGGTCGCGCTTGGTGAAGCGACCCGACAGGCCTTCGGCCGGCGTGGCGAGTATCGAGTAGTTGTGTTCGAATGTTTCGGAGAATTCATTGGCGCGGCTCCGCATGTGGCCGACGATCTTCAGGCCGAGAGCCTGCGCTTCTTCCGATTCGCCGTGGTGTTTGCCTGTCAATGCGATCAGCGCTTCGGCAAGTCCGATGAATCCGATGCCGAGTGTGCCCTGGTTGATGACCTTCTCGATCGTGTCGTCGGGACGGAGTTGATCCGCGCCGTTCCAGAGCACGCTCATCACGAGCGGGAATTGCTTCGCCAAAGCGCTTTTTTGGAAGAGGAAGCGATCGTGGAGCTGGCGAGCCGTGATTTCAAGCACGCTGTCGAGCTTCTCGAAGAAGCGGCGTTCGCGCTCTTCGGGATCCTGAATCGACATCACTTCGATTGCGAGACGCACGATGTTGATGGTTGTGAACGAAAGATTGCCGCGACCTACAGAGCGCTTTTCGCCGTAACGGTTTTCGTAGACGCGAGTGCGGCAGCCCATTGTGGCCACTTCGTGCAGATAGCGCTGCGGATCGTCGGCGCGCCATGCGTCGTCTTGGTTGAATGTGGCGTCGAGATTGAGGAAGTTGGGGAAGAAGCGGCGTGCGGTCACTTTGCAGGCGAGCTGATAGAGGTCGTAGTTGGGATCCTCCGGCAGATAGCTGACGCCTCGTTTTTTCTTCCAGATCTGGATCGGGAAGATAGCTGTCGCACCGTTGCCGACCCCTTCGTAAGTGGAGTTGAGCAGTTCGCGAATGACGCAGCGACCCTCGGCCGAGGTGTCGGTGCCATAGTTGATCGAGGAGAATACGACCTGGTTGCCGCCGCGGGAATGGATAGTGTTCATATTGTGGATGAACGCCTCCATTGCCTGGTGGACGCGACCGGCGGTCTTGTTGATAGCGTGTTGCAGAAGTCGCTCGTCGCCTTCGAGGCCGTCAAGGTCGCGCTTGATATAGTCGGCGATCGGCGCGTCGTAGAGATGGGAGAGGTCGGTGCCTGTAAACTGCTCGAGATTCTTCACTTCTTCGATAAACGACGATCTGACGAACGGCGCGAGATAGAAATCGAAAGCCGGGATAGCCTGGCCGCCGTGCATTTCGTTCTGTGCGGTCTCAAGAGAGATGCATGCGATGACGGCCGCGGTCTCGATGCGTTTCGCCGGACGCGACTCGCCGTGGCCGGCTACGAAACCGTTGTGCAGAATGCGGTCGAGCGGATGCTGCACGCATGTCAGCGATTTTGTCGGATAGTAGTCCTTGTCGTGGATATGGATATAATTATTGCGTACGGCTGCCTTTGCCTCGGCCGAAAGGAGGTAGTCGTCGACAAAGGGCTTGGTGGTTTCCGACGCGAATTTCATCATCATTCCCGCGGGGGAATCGGCGTTCATATTGGCGTTTTCGCGGGTGATGTCGTTGGATTTGGCTTCGATGATTTCAAGGAAAACGTCGCGTGTCTTTGCGCGGCGTGCGATCGAACGTTGGTCGCGATATGCGATATAGCGTTTTGCGACATCCTTGCGGGCCGACTTCATGAGCTCGATCTCCACGCGGTCCTGGATCTCCTCGACAGTCATGCGTTCGCGACCCGAGCAACCGACGCGGTCGGTGATTTTCTGAATCAGCGATTCATCTTCACCGGTGTCGGTGGAAAGCATAGCCTTGCGAATTGCGGCTTTGATTTTCTCTTCGTTATATCCGACGATTCTGCCGTCGCGCTTTTCGACTGTCTGTATCATTTTTGCAGTAATGGAGGGTTAGGGGGTTGAGGGGAAGGCTCTGAACGATATTTTATGCCGTTGGCAGAGCTCTTTTGAGTTGGCCGGAGGGGGGAGAAGCAGCTCCTCGACGAGGGCGCCCTGTCCCCAAGGCGGTGCAAAGTTACTGCAAAGATTTTATATGGCAAACTATTTCGCGAAGAATTTTCAAAATTTTTGTTTTGGACAACAATTCTCTGTTGCGGATTTTATAATCCGCAATAAATCAATCGGTTGCAAAAAGTTTTGGAAAACTTTAGCTGAAAATCAGCGTGGTATGATTTTCAAAAACATTCACTTCTTCCAGAATCCCGGGGTGAAAATCAGCAAGATAGTGTAAAGCTCCAGACGCCCGGTCAGCATCAGGAAACTGAGTATCCATTTAGCCATGTCCGACACTTGCGAGTAGTTGCCTTCGATGCCGGTCATATCGGTGCCGAGTCCGGTGTTGCTGACGGCGGATAGCGCGCAGAAAAAACCATCCTTCAGCGGCAGACCGCACACCATTAGCGCGATCGCACCGGCCGTGATGACGATGATATACATAAACAAGAAAGCGAGCGTCTTCATCAATATGGCCGGAGGGGTTCCCTTGCCGTTGATGACGACTGTGCGTATCGCATTGGGGTGCATCATGCGATAGAATTCATTGCGCAGGAATCGCGTCAGGATGATGAATCGGTCGATTTTGG
This sequence comes from uncultured Porphyromonadaceae bacterium, assembly GCA_947175695.1. Classification (GTDB taxonomy): domain Bacteria; phylum Bacteroidota; class Bacteroidia; order Bacteroidales; family Muribaculaceae; genus Lepagella. The sequence continues at coordinate 20,894 of CAMWNT010000002.1, read as the reverse complement.
CTCCGCCCGACGTGCTTCCCGCGCACGCGCCCATGATCATCATGATCGTCAGCACGATGACGCTGACTGCACCCCAGTCGTGGAAGTCGGGCTCGGTCAGGCCGGTCGACGAGAGGATTGAGACAGCTTGAAACAGCGGGTCGATCGTCACGTCCTGATAGCTATTCATCATGCCTCGCGCGATGATGTTGATGGTGAAGATTGCATAGCAGGCCAGTGTGATCCAGACATAGCAGCGGAGCGCGTCGTTATGGAAGATGCCGCGCCATTTGCCCTTGGCCAATCCGAAAAGTAGCGAGAAATTGACGCCCCCGAGAAACATGAAGATGGTCATCACGATCTTGATATAGAGCGAATCCCATCGTCCGAGGGAGAGGTCGGAGTTGGCGAATCCGCCGGTCGACATTGTCGACATTCCATAGCAGATGGCGTCGAAGCCGTCCATGTCGGAGAAGGCGAGCAGCACCATCAGAATGACAGTCAAAACTATATACACCATCCAGAGGCCCTTCGATGTGTTGCCGATGCGCGGCTGCAGTTTGTCGTGGGTGATTCCGGTCACTTCCGCGTTGAAGAGCAGCATGCCGCCGGAGGTGTTGAGCATCGGCACTACCGCCAGCGTGAAGAGAATTATCCCCAGGCCGCCGATCCATTGGCCGATGCATCGCCATATAAGGATCGAATGGGGAACCCCCTCAAGTGTGTCGAGCACGGAAGCGCCGGTGGTGGTGAATCCCGACATTGTCTCGAAGAAAGCGTCAGAGATGGAGAAATGTGTGCCGCAAAGCAGGAAGGGGAGCATACCGAACATCGAAAGGATGACCCATGTCAGTCCGGTCAGCAAAATTGCCTCCCGCTGACCCATGTCGCGATTCTTCGGGCGCAGGCTCTTCAATGCGAAGCCCACTCCGGCTGTCACTGCCATGCAGAGCAGGAAGCGGAGTGTGCTTCCCTCGCCATAGCAAACTCCGACGATGCAGGGCACAGCCATAATGGCCGCTTCGATGATAAGAAGCCAGCCGATTATGCGAAGCAGCATCGGGATGTTGATGTAGGATCTTTTCCTGTAGGTATACACTTTTGAGTTTTAGTGTTATGTGGGGAGTCGGGGGAGTCTGACCTGTCTGACCTGTCTGACCTGTCAGACTTGTCGGACCTGTCGGACCTGTCAGACCTGTCTGACCTAAGAGAAGAGTTTCTCCACTTTCGAGAAGATGCCCGATAGGCAGAACACCACGACGTAATCGTCGGGCATGATATGGGTCATGCCGGAGATCAGTTCGCAATTGTCGCCTCTGACGAGTGCGGCAAGGGTCATGCCGAAGGGGAGCTTCAGATCTTTGACCGGTGCTTTGGTGATCTTCGAGCCTTCCCGGGCTTGCAATTCAGCCACTTCCGCGTCGGCCAGCATCAAGAACTTGGCGTTGCTCTCGTCGGCATCGAGCAGAATCTTGAATATTCTCGACGATGCCAGCAGTTTCTTATTTATGATTGTGCCGATATTGAGATTCTCGGCCTGGGAGAAGAATTGTAGATTTTCTACATCGGCTATCGTTTTCGGTACTCCGAATTCCTTGGCTGTCAGGCATGAAAGGATATTGGTCTCCGACGACTCCGTCAGTGCGAGGAAGGCGTCATACTGATAGATATTGTTCTCACGCAGCACTTCGATATCGCGGCCGTCGCCCATGACTACCTCACACTCCGGGAGATTCGTCGCGATTCGTTCGCAGATGTTTCGGTCGGGCTCGATGATGCGCAGGTCGTATTTATCGCTGTAGAGCGAGGCGAAGCGGGTGGTGATTCGCGATCCGCCCATGACGAGCGCTTTCTTGATCACACGCTTCCGCTTGCCGCAGATATCCCTGACCTGATTGATATAGGGGGGAGTGGTGATAAAATACACGATATCATCGCGATGCAGCTCGTCGTTGCCGGTCGGGATGATTGTCTCGTTGTTGCGTTTGACGGCCGCTACGTGAAAATCGTGGGTTGAGACTGTGATGTCGCGCAACTTCTTATCGATCAATTCCGACTCCGAATGGAGCTTCACGCCGATAAGCACAAGCCGGCCGTTATGGAGCTCGCCCCAATAGCGAGCCCAGTTGTGGGAGAGTGCCATATTGATTTCGGAAGCCGCCAGATTTTCGGGATAGATAAGGAAATCCGCGCCGACTTCCTTCAGTATGCGACCGTTTTCCGGCTTAAGAAACTCCGAATTGTCGATTCGAGCCACAGTCTTTTTCGCGCCCAGACGCTTGGCGATCGAGCACGACGTGATATTGCGTGTCTCGAAGGGGGTGACGGCGATATAGAGATCGCATTCGTCGACTCCGACGTCGCGCAATGTGCTGAACGAGGATGTGCTCCCGTTCCAGGTCATCAGATTATAATTAGAATCAATGGCGTCGAGTTTGGCTTGTTCGTTGTCGATCAGGATGATATCCTGATCCTCGCGAGAGAGCATCTTTGCGAGGTGGCATCCCACTTCGCCGGCGCCGGCGATAATGATTTTCACAGCTGTAGGTTAATCGCTAAGAGACGGGTTGAGTTTTTATTTAATCGAGTTAAAAGTAAACACTCTCTTAGAAACGGTTTAAGTTAAAAGTAAACATACTCTTAAATTGTGGAAGTCTATTCCGCGTTGGCGTGATGAGGTTGATCCCTATCGGCTTCTCTGACAGCGTTGGCTATCGCATCGGCATCGATTCCGGCCAGAGAGCGGAGCTGTGCGGTGGAGCCTTGCGATATCCATCGGTCGGGGATGGCCAGTGTGATCAGTTTCGGGCGGCTGTCGGGCGTGGTGTTGGCGGCGAGCCATTGGGCGACTGCCGAACCGAAGCCACCTTCGCGCGCTCCATCCTCAACAGTGATGATCGCGTCGTAGTTCGCGGCGACATCGGCCAGAGTCTTGTCGTCGAGCGGCTTGAGCCAGATCATGTCGTAAATGTCGGCCTTGATCCCCTCATTTGCGAGAATTTCGATAGCTTTCAGCGATTCATTGCCCGAGTCGCCAAGCGAAAGAATCGCCGTTTTTGCTCCCTCATGGTGCCGGATCTGCCGGGCGCGACCGATTTCGAGGGGTGCGCATTCCGAGGCCGGCACAGGAGTAGCCGACTCCGCAGGCACTCTGCCGCGCGGATATCGGATAGCCATCGGCCCGTCGTGGCGACGGGCTGTCAGCATGAGCCGCCGCAGGGTCGGGGCATCCATTGGTGCGGCCACGGCCATTCCGGGGATACACCTTAAATATACAAGATCGAACAGCCCGTGGTGGGTTACTCCATCCTCGCCTACGAGACCGGCTCGGTCGATGCAGAAAGTCACGGGCAATCCCTGGATCGCGACATCGTGGATTATATTGTCATAGGCGCGCTGCAGAAAGGCGCTGTAGATTGCGACAAACGGGTGCTTGCCGGCAGCCGCGAGGCCGCCCGCGAAAGTGACGGCATGGCCCTCTGAAATGCCGACATCGAAAGTGCGGTCGGGGAAACTCTTCAGCATCATCGACATCGATGTGCCCGACGGCATGGCGGCCGTGATGCCGACAATGGCGTCGTCGTTGGCGGCGAGATCGACGAGCGAAGAGCCGAACACTTCCTGCCAAAGCGGCACGGCATTGGCGCCGCTGTTGTCGCGCCGTCCGGTCGACGGATCAAACTTGCCCGGCGCGTGCCAGGTGGTCGGGTCCGCTTCAGCGGGCGAGTAGCCCTTCCCTTTCTTGGTGTGGAGATGAAGTATGCGCGGCCCAGTCATATTCTTGATTTCGCCCAGCACCTTCACCACCTTATTAATGTCGTTGCCGTCAAACGGACCGAAATATCGGATATTCAGGCCTTCGAAAATATTCTGCTGTTTAGATACAAGCGCTTTGATCGAATTGTTGAAACGCAAGATCATCCCCTTGCCGTTGTCGCCGATATATCCCCGGCTTCGGAATATGTCGTAGATTTTCTTTCGCATTCGGTTATAGCCGAGCGAAGTCGAGAGCTCCGACAGATAATGATGCAACGCACCGACATTATTGTCGATGCTCATCTCATTGTCGTTGAGGATGATCAGCAGGTCGTTGGGGTTGTTGGCGGCGTTGTTGAGTCCTTCAAAAGCGAGGCCGCCTGAAATCGAAGCGTCTCCGATCAGAGCTACGGTCTTGCGTTGCTCGTTGCCGGGAGTGAGCTTATCGGCTATGGCCATGCCGAGCGCTGCCGAGATTGAATTCGACGCATGCCCGGCGACAAACGTGTCGTAAGGCGATTCCGCAGGATTGGGGAAGCCCGAGATGCCCTCAAGAGTGCGCTGCGACGCAAAAAGGTCGCGTCGGCCGGTCAGCAATTTATGGGCGTAAGCCTGGTGGCCGACATCGAATACAATGCGGTCGGCCGGAGTGTCAAAGACGTAATGGAGCGCCACGATGATCTCCACGGCGCCCATGCTTGAGGCGAAATGACCGGGATTGCGGCTCAAAGAATCAATCAGAAATCGGCGCACTTCCTCGCAGACTTGCGGAAGCGCGTCGGCCGGGAGCTTGCGCAGGTCGGCCGGAGAATCGATTCTGTCGAGCAGAGGGGTCGGTGAAGAATCTTTCATGGATTGTTTTTCTTGCGGTCGTCGAATATCGGTTGAAGATATTTCTTCCATAGGGGATAGAAGATGATAATTCCCGAGAAGATGGCGGTCAGCACATTTTTGGGGTTGAAGCCGCCTCTGTCGAAAAGCACGCATATCAGCACGATCCAAAGGACGGCCAACACGACAATTCCGAAAATACGGGAATAGAAGATGCTTTTTTGAGAATTATTTTGTTTCATTGATGCGAATTTAATAAAAATTTCTCAAATTCTTGTTATCTTTGCACTCATATTTGTAAATCCGGGTCGCTGTCGGAGAATCGGGAGCGTTGCCGGGGCGTCTTCCCCCCCGGTGGAGACGCGAAATCCTGAGTTCTTTAGAAAGTCTTGCCGGATTCCGCATAAGAATGCGGCATGATGTGTATGACAACAACGCAATGAGTAGAAATTATAGTGTCCGGCGCAGGATTGCCGGAGGAATATTGAGTTCGTTAATTATGCTGGGAGCCATGGCAATAGTCTCATGTTCCGGCAGGGGAGGGAATGGCGATGCCGATTCGGCATCGGGCGCCGGCCTGGCGTTTGACTCGGTGATGCCCGAGACAATCGACGCCGACACGGTGAAAGAGGAGAAGGAGAAGCCCTTGGTCATACGCTCAAGGGAGGAGATCGAGCGGTTCATAGCCGAATCGCCCGATCGCGCGCGCTATGAAAAGGGAATCATCCCGACGATGGCCAAGTATGTGCCGGAGTATGCGTCGCGGCTTCTCGATAATGAATACGACGGTTTTTTGATCGTCGATAAAAACACGATGAAGATCTACCGCTACGATAAGTATGGGGTAGAGCAGGAGCGTGTCGGCATGGCTTGTTCGCGCAATTACGGCACTAAGCATGCGCGCCGCGACAATCGTACGCCCGAGGGGTTCTTCACGATCTCGGGAATCTACGATTCGACCGAGTGGCTCTATACCGACGACGATGGCAAGACATCGCCCGTCAAGGGCCAGTTCGGCCCGAGGTTTATGCGCCTTAAGACGCCCGTCACATCGCAGGTGGGCATTCACGGCACATGCGCTCCATGGAGTATCGGCGGCCGCCGTTCGCACGGATGCATCCGCATAACCAATGAGAATATCATGCGCATCCACGAACTCTGCAGTGTCGGCGAGCCTGTGATTGTATCGCCCGGTCCGCGCGACATGGTGGTCAATGAGCAGGAGGGTTATTATGTGCCGAGTGTTCCGGTCGTGCCCGGCGGCGAGCCTTGTCGCCCCGGCAAGTACTCAGAGGCCGACCTCGCTCCGAAGCAGGCCGCTCCGGCGGCTTCTGCAGCCGATACGACGGCGTCGTCGTCGACATCGGGCGTCGACACAATTGATCTCCATCCGGAGACAACGCCGTCGCCCTCCGACGATTCGTTGAAATCGGAAAAGTCCGGTAGCTCCGAAGCTACTCCCGTCAATTCGGGCCATGATGAAGTGCCCGGGGAGTGAGCTCTTCATCGCCCGCGTATGACAAAGTTCCGCAAATGAGAATGCGGGAGAAAAATATTTATAATGGCAGAAAATCGAACTACATACAAAGATTCCTACAGCCCTGTGATCGACATTCCGGTCACTTCGGCAGACACTAATCGGTCGGCAGACGACGCAAATGAAGAAATCGCAACTCTCGACCGTAAAAAACGCCAGGCTCCCAGATCGCGCCGTGTGACAAAACAGAAGCGGCAGCCTTCGAAGCCCAAGGCCTCCGCATCACCGACCGATACGCCCGTCACACTTGCCGGGCGTATCAGTGCGTTTTTCCAAAGTCAGACCTTCAGATGGCTCGCGGGCATATTCCTCGGCTCGTTTGCGATCTATCTGCTTGTGGCTTTCTTTTCTTATCTGGCCAATTGCATTGAGGACCAGGCGGCGATTGTCAATTCTCCGATAGGGAGTCTTCCGCCGGTGGGCAATTCGGCCGGTGAAGGGGGAGCGCGATTGTCGGAGTTTCTGATCAACGGCTCGTTTGGCATCGGCTCGTTTGTGCTGATTCTCTGGATCTCCGTAATGGCGCTCAAGCTGCTTTGCGGCTGGCCGCGCTTCAAGACAATCAATTTCACGATCAAATGCATAGTGGCGCTCATCACAGTGTCGCTCATCGTCGGATTGCTTACGCTCGCATGGAACACCCCCGTCAACTGGGGCGGCTATCACGGTCGCTATGTCAATGAATTCATCATCGGATTCTGTGGCTGGATCGGCGCGGCCATCCTCTGCATGGCGTTTGTGGCGTCGTTCTTTGTCATCTGCCTTCGCGACGTGGTCAATTGGATCATCCGCAAGCGCAATAAAATAGCGGAGCGTCGTCGCGAGGCTCTCCGGATCAAGCGTGAGCAAGAGGCTTTGGAGCGCGAGCTTGAGGAGATGCGTCTTCGCGAACTCGAAGATGCTGTGCGCGCCGGTGAAGCGGCCGCCCGCTCCAAAGAGGAAGCCGAGCCCGACAATTCCATGAAGTTCGAGGGGGAGGAGGTCGATATCGATCCTTCCATGCAGGGCTATTCTCTGGGGGATGAGGTAGAGCCTGACCGCTATGACCATCCCTACGATACAACCTATGACGATCCCGCCGATTTGACCTACACCCGACCGGGTGGGGATTCTGACGATATGGCGGATGAGAGTGACGGCTACAGTCAGTCGCTGTCGGGAGAAGTCGCTGTCGCCGACAAGTCGACCGAGCAAGCTCCCGAATCGGCTGCTGATGGATTCCGCGACACGACACTGTCGGTCGGCGCCGCATCCGCGGCCGGACTTGTCGCCGCTCCGGCGGCTTCCGATTCAGAGGCTTCCGATTCAGCAGATCGGTCGAATCATGATGACAATGCGGCCGACGCGACTTCCGGCATCGGCGCGGATTCAGTCGACGATCGGGCCGACGAAGAGGCCGACGACGACTTTGGCGCTGATCGTGATGACGCCGGAACGGCATCCGACAAATCCGATAACGCTGAAACTCCCGGCGCGTCAGCCGGCCCGTCGATGGTGGTCAATGTCAATCAGATCGCCAAGGGCGACACTGACGCAAGCAACGCATCGAGCGCCCGTGAGGCGGCTGATGGCAGCCTTATCCGTAAGTTCTATAAATTCCCGTCGGTAGGAATGCTTCGCGATGGCGAGCATCGTATCACAGTCGATGTCGAGGAGCAGAGCGCCAATAAAGAGCGAATCCGCGAGACTCTTCTATATCATAAAATACCGATCACGCAGATCACTGCGACAGTCGGCCCGACAGTGACTCTCTATGAAGTGCGTCCGGAGCAGGGCGTGAAGATCGCCCGCATCAAGAATCTCGCCGATGATATCGCGTTGAGTCTGGCGGCGCGGGGCGTGCGTGTCATCGCTCCGATCCCCGGCAAAGGCACAGTCGGCATCGAAGTCGCCAACGCCGAGCCTCAGACTGTGTCGATGCGCACAATCATCGACAGCCGGGCATATGCCGAGACGCGCTATCGTCTGCCGGTGGCACTCGGATCGACGATCGGCAACGACGTCTATATCGCCGATCTGACCAAGATGCCCCACCTGCTCGTCGCCGGCGCGACGGGCCAGGGCAAATCGGTAGGCCTGAACGCTATCATCGCTTCGTTGTTGTATAAGAAACGTCCCGACGAACTCAAATTCGTCATGATCGACCCGAAGGAAGTGGAGTTCTCACTCTATGCCAAGATCGAGGGTCACTATCTCGCCAAACTGGCCGATTCGGAGGCGATTGTCACTGACATGTCGAAAGTCGTCATGACGCTTCAGTCGCTTTGCCGCGAGATGGACAACCGCTATAAGTTGCTTCGCGAGGCTTCGGTCAGAAACATCGAGGAGTATAACGCCAAATACGAGCGTCATCAGCTCAATCCCAACGACGGACATCGCTTCTTGCCTTATATCGTGCTCATTGTCGATGAGTTTGCCGATCTCATCATGACATCGGGCAAGGAAGTGGAGACTCCGATTGCCCGACTGGCGCAGAAGGCGCGTGCGATCGGCATCCACGTCATCATCGCCACACAGCGTCCGTCGACCAATGTCATCACCGGCATTATCAAAGCCAACTTCCCGGTCAGAATCGCATTTAAGGTCAGCTCCGGGGTCGACTCGAAGACAATTCTCGACACCACCGGCGCGCAGCAGCTGATAGGCAAGGGCGATATGCTGATAAGCAACAATTCGGAGATGGTCAGAGTGCAGTGTGCGTTTATCGATACTCCGGAAGTCGAGAGTATCTGCAACTATATCGCGGCTCAGCCGTTCAACAGTGGCGCGTATATTCTGCCGGATCCGGTGGATATGGACGCCGATGGCGGCGGCGGTGGCGGAATGGGCATCGAATCGCGCGATCCGCTTTTCGAGGAAGTGGCCGATATCGTCGTCACTTCGGGAGTCGGCTCTACATCCGGCATTCAGCGACGTCTGTCGATCGGCTACAACCGCGCCGGCAAGATCATGGACCAGCTCGAACATTACGGCGTGGTCGGCCCTTCGCTCGGTGGCAAGCCCCGCCAGGTGCTGATGGATCCCTATGGACTCGAGCAGTTGCTCAAGACCCTCAACAACAGTTGAGCGCCGCGTGATCCTTCAAGTCGAATAAATCAAAATTAATATGAACAGCAATAAAATGCGACATATATTGAAATGGACGCTGCTTATAGTGGCGCTCATAATCGCGCTCCCTTCGGCGGCCGCCACCCCGGCAGCCGAACTCAAGGCTACTGTCGACAAGCTCGCGGCGGCCAAGAGTGTAAAGGCGCAATTCACAACTACTGCCGGCGGCCACACGGTCGGCGGCACACTACTGTCGAAAGGCTCCAAATTCTCGATCACAATGGCAGGTGCCGGCTCATGGTACGACGGCAAGACGCTGACCACCTACTCCAAGGCCAATGGCGAGGCCACAATGTGGATCCCGACCAAAAGCGAACTTGCCGAAACCAACCCCTTGCTTTATCTCTCCACCTATGCCGACTATAATGTGGCAACCGAAAAGGGTAAGGCGGGAGAGAACGTCTTTGTGCTCACTCCGAAAAAGCGCGCGTCAGGCGTCAAATCGGTCAAAGTGACAGTCAATTCATCCACCAAGCTCCCCAAGAGCCTGCGAATTGCTACGGGTAGCGAAGTCTATACGGTGACGATCAAAAGCATGACGCTGAATGCGGCTATAGCCGACGGGTCGTTCACCTTTCCGAAGAAAAGCTATCCCGGAGTGACTGTGACCGACCTTAGATGACGCGTCAGAAAAGATCCTCTCACAAAAACGGCTTCTATTTAATCGAGTTAAATTTAAATCGTTTCTTGAAGAGTCAGGAGTGATATAACTCGTCAGAAAACAACAACTTTACCAACTTAATATCAGAAAAACATCAGAAATAAAACGACAATGGAAACAGTAAAAGTATTGATCATAGGAAGCGGCCCGGCCGGATACACATCGGCTATCTACGCATCGCGTGCCAATCTCAATCCGGTTGTGTATGAAGGCAACCAGCCCGGCGGCCAGCTCACACAGACCACCGAGATCGAAAACTTCCCCGGATATCCCGAGGGAATCCAGGGTCCCGAGATGATGGACCAGCTCCGTCGCCAGGCCGAGCGCTTCGGCGCGGAAATCCGTCCGAAGACAATCGCCGAAGTCGACTTCTCGAGCCGTCCGTTCAAAGTGGTCGATGAAGACGGCAACACCGTCATGGCCGAGACGGTCATCATATCCACCGGCGCGTCGGCAAAATATCTCGGACTCTCCGACGAAGAGAAATATCGCGGACTCGGAGTCAGCGCCTGCGCCACATGCGACGGCTTCTTCTATCGCAAAAAGAATGTGGCTGTCGTAGGTGGCGGCGACACAGCCTGCGAAGAGGCGCTCTATCTTGCGACGCTCGCAAAGAAGGTCTATCTCATTGTGCGCAAGGATTATCTCCGCGCGAGCGAAGTCATGCAGCGCAGAGTGCGCGAAAAAGAGAATATCGAAATCCTCTTCAACTGCAACACTGTCGGACTCTTTGGCGAAGATGGTGTCGAGGGTGCCAAGATCGTGCAGTTCAAGGGCACTCCGCAGGAGGACTTCTTCGACATAGAGATCGACGGATTCTTCCTTGCAATCGGTCATAAACCCAACACCGACATCTTCCGCGGACAGATCGATCTTGACGCCGAGGGCTACATCATCACCAAAGCTCCGACCACACGCACAAATGTAGAAGGAGTGTTTGCCGCCGGCGACTGCGCCGATCCCATCTATCGCCAGGCGATCGCCGCCGCAGGCACAGGTTGCCGCGCCGCCCTCGACGCCGAGCGCTTCCTGATGGAGCATTGATCCGGATCATCCGGCTTGCGCACTGCGAAGCGTCTGCAGGCGCTTCGCGAGCGCGAAGACAAATCCAACCAACGATTCATAATCTCAGAAAATATGGACGACGATAAGCAACTCGTGCTCGACCGGCGCTATCTCCGGATGGCGCGTATATGGAGCGAAAACTCATATTGCCGGCGTAGGCGCGTAGGCGCGTTGCTGGTCAAAGACAAAATGATCATATCCGACGGGTATAACGGCACACCCTCCGGATTCGACAACGTGTGTGAAGACCCCGAGGGCACGACCTTCCCTTATGTGCTTCATGCCGAGGCCAACGCAATCACGAAAGTGGCGCGGAGCAACAATTCCTCCGAAGGATCGACACTCTATATCACCGCTTCCCCCTGCATGGAATGCTCGAAGCTCATCATTCAGGCCGGAATCCGTCGTGTCGTATTTTCCGAACTCTATAGAATCACCGACGGCCTCGACCTTCTGCGCGACGCAGGGGTCGAGACCCTCTATCTCCCGGTCGACGAGTGATAGCCGACCGATCACTTAGCAAATGGTAAAAAAGAGAAAACTTTCAATGGTGGTTGTGCCGATCGTATTCGCGGTCGGTATAATCGGCGGCTTATGGATGGGGCGCTATATGTATTCTTCATCACGCTCGATGCAGGAAGAAAAATTGCGCACCATCCTGAGAATGATCGATGAAGAATATGTCGATGAAGTCGACATGGACTCCATCTACGAGCAGCTCTATCCAAGACTGCTCGAAATCCTCGATCCGCACTCGGCATATATTCCCGCATCCGACTTCCAGACGGTCAACGATGATCTCGAAGGTTCGTTCAGCGGAGTGGGAGTGTCGTTTCAGATTGTCAACGACACTGTCAATATTCTTGAGGTAGTGGCCGGCGGCCCGGCGGAGAAAGTCGGCCTGCAGGCCGGCGACCGCATCTTGCGCGCCGACACTGTCGACCTGACCGGAAAGAACGCCACCAATGAAAATGTGTTCAAGCATCTGCGAGGAAAGAAGGGCACGAAAGTCACTCTGGAAGTGCTCCGCTCTACATCGCGTGAGCCTCTGAAATATGATGTCGTGCGCGGCGATGTACCCAACCACAGCGTCGACTGCGTGTATGCGATCAATGACTCGACAGGTTATGTCAGAGTCAGCAAATTCGCACGCACCACAGCCGAAGAATTCCACAATGCTCTGCTCGCGCTCAAACTGCAGAACTGCAAAAGCTATGTGATCGATCTGCGCGGCAACTCCGGAGGCTATATGGATCAGGCGATACTCATGGCCCAGGAATTCCTGCGTCGCGGCGACGCGATTGTCTACACCAAAGGAAAGATGCCCGAATATGAGTCGATAGCCCTCGCGGAGTATGACGGTCCTTTCAAGGATTCGCAACTCGTGGTGCTGACCGATGAATATTCCGCATCCGCTTCCGAGATCTTCTCGGGTGCGATCCAGGACAACGACCGCGGCCTTATCGTCGGCCGCCGCACATTCGGCAAGGGCCTTGTGCAAAACCAGACTATGCTCCCCGACAGCAGTGCGATCCGACTGACGATCGCCCGCTACTATACCCCTTCGGGCCGTTCGATCCAGAAAGACTATAAATCGACAGGCATCGAAGACTACGACACCGACATTCTGCGTCGCTTCCAGCGCGGGGAATTCTACAGTCAAGACAGCATCAAACTCGACAAATCGAAGATGTTCACGACCGTCCACGGCCGCACTGTCTACGGCGGTGGCGGAATCATGCCCGACGTCTTTGTGCCGGAAGACACAACCGGAATTACGTCATACTATATTCAGGTTGCCAATGCCGGGCTATTCCAGAAATACGCGTTGAAAGTAGCCGACAACTACCGTCAGGTGCTGAAAAACGCCAAGACTCTCGATCAGCTTAAGAAAGTGCTTCCGCGCGACAATACTCTGCTTGAAGGATTTGTAGAATATGCGGCGGCCAACGGCGTTCCGGCCCGATGGTATTACATCCGTCGCAGCCGCGACCTGATAATATCTCAGATCAAGGCCGTACTGGCTCGCGACATCATCGGATACTCCGCATTCATCGAGATGCTCAATGAAAATGATCCGGTTGTGGAGAAGGCTGTGAAACTACTGCAAGAGGGGAAATCTCCGTCGGTCATAGTAGAAGAAGAGACAGTCACTGTCGAAAAACGCAAAGCGGGCAAGTGAACCATCCGGGCTCGCCGCGTGTAGTTGCTTATATAACATAAACGCCATTCCGATATGGAAAAAAGAGATATAAGACGCAAGATAAAGGCTCTGCGCGAGATGCTCTCGCAGGAAGAGCGTATAGCGGCGGCCGAAGAGGTGTTTGCGCGCCTTGAGCGCACGGCCCCCTTTTTGATGGCCGACAAAGTGCTTATGTATCATTCGCTCCCGGATGAACTCTCTACGCGTGCATTTCTCAAGAAATGGAGCGCAAAGAAGCATTTTTTCCTGCCTCGTGTCAACGGGGTCAATCTGGATATCCTCCCCTACGATGAGTCGCGGCTCGAGCTCGGGTCGTTTCATATCGAAGAGCCGACGGGCGACGATACTGTCGACCCTTCGGAGATCGAACTGATCATCGTGCCCGCCGTGGCCTACGATCGCAGTGGCAACCGCCTTGGTCGAGGAAAGGGTTTCTACGATCGGCTACTTGCCGAAGCCCGAGCTACAAAGATCGGCGTAGGCTATGAGTTTCAGCTTGTTGACTCCATACCCGCCGAGCCGCATGATGTGCCGGTCGACTACGTCATCACGCAGACAACGACCATCCACATCGGGTAGTGGCGCGCCGACTCATCGACCGACCCAAAGATTTTCTATTATTTATTAGGGTGATGCCGTGTAGTTGCCGGAAATTCCGACAGCTGCACGGTTTTGCTCGTCTATGGAGCCGGCTATTCTCGTCAGATCGTCTTCGAGAGGAGCCTATCCGGCGCCGATCCGACTGTGATCGAAGAGGGGATAGTCGGCAATAAGTCGGCAAAAAATTATCGAAAAACGATAAATATATTTGGTAAAATAAAAAATAAGCGCTAAATTTGCGGTGTGGAATTTTCGGGGATGGCTCAAGGGGAGATAGCTTAATTAGCTGATATCGCTAAATTAGCTGATATAATTGAGATCGCTGAGATAGCTAAAGTAGCTATGATAGCTAATTTAGCTATCTTGGCGCTTCGAGTTATCCGAGTTATTCGGGTGATTGGATTCTCGGCAGATTGAAAAAAGCCGGCAGAGAAAGCTGAATTTAAAGATAATTTACTATCTTTGAGAAAAATTTGCTCCGATAGGAGGGCGCGCCGCAAAGCGAGGCATATTCCATCTGGAGCCGACCACTGAAAAATCTAACTTTAACACCATAGATTATGAAAAAGAACGTGTTTTCCTTAGTGTTGGCTCTCGTCGCCATTCTGACGGGAATCAATGCGCAAGCGCAGGAGCAGCCGCTCCCGCTCCCGCTGAAAGAGGGGGTGCGTAGCGGAGTGCTTCCCAACGGCCTCAGCTATTACGTGCTTCACAATGAAGAACCCAAAGGTCGTGCGAATTTCTATATCGCACAGAAGGTTGGCTCAACTCTCGAAACTCCCGAACAGCTCGGCCTCGCTCACTTCCTCGAGCATATGGCGTTCAACGGCACAACCACCTATCCCGGCAAGGACCTTCTCAACTATCTTCAGTCGAAGGGTATCCGCTTCGGTGCCGACATCAATGCCTACACCGGCTTCGACGAGACCGTCTATAACATCGACAATGTGTCGACTTCTGATGTCGCGCTCATGGACAGCGTGCTGCTCGCACTCCGCGACTGGAGCTGCAATATCCTTCTTGAAGAGACCGAGATCGACGCCGAACGCGGTGTGATCCAGGAGGAATGGCGTTCGCGTCGTGATGCCGCCAACAGAATGTACACTGCAATTCTGCCCCAGATTTATGAAGAGTATCAATACGAGCAGATGCCGATCGGCAGCATGGACGTTGTGATGAACTTCAAGCCCCAGGCTCTCCGCGACTACTATCACAAATGGTATCGTCCGGACCAACAGGGCATTGTCGTTGTCGGCGATTTCGATGCTGATGTGATGGAAAAGAAAGTGGTGGAACTTTTCTCCGCTATCCCGATGCCCGAGAACGCGGCCGAACGTACATATCCGGCTGTCAGCGACAATAAGGAGCCGATCTACGTCACTTTCGAAGACCCCGAGTTGCAGTTCTCGATGGTCACAATCGACTTCAAATTCGACAAGACTCCCTTTGAGATTCGCAACACTGTGCAGGCCTACGTCCAGGACACGCTCCTCCCCACGGTCATCGCAATGTTGATCAACAACCGACTGAAGGAATATGCCGAAAATCCCGACTGCAAATATGTATATGCAGGCGTTAACTTCGGCGACTTCTACGTGTCGAAGACCAAAGGATCGTTCACTGTTAGAGTCATTGCGAAGTCTGACGCTAAAGAAGCCATGTCGGACGCTATGGCAATCGTCAGCCGCGCATGCCAGACCGGCTTCACCGATTCCGAGCTCGAACGCGTCGACAGCGAACTCCTCTCAAGCTACGAAAAACTCTACAACGAGCGCGACAAGACATCGACCGAATCGCTCGCCAAAGAGCTCATCCGCCACTTTATCGACAACGACCCGATGCCCGGCATCGAGACCGAATACAACTTGGTCAACCAGTTGCTTCCGATGTTCCCCGCCGAAGCCGTCAACGCTATGGTCAAAGGCTTGCTTACTCCCGAAAACGAAGTTATCGTAGTGGCTCAGCCTCAGAAGGAGGGCTCCGTGCTTCCCGAGAAGGAAACCATGCTCGCCGCTCTGCAGGAAGTGCTCAACGCTCAGTATACTGCCTATGTCGACGAGCAGATCACAGATCCCCTGATTGCAAAGCTCCCGAAATCCGGCAAGGTTAAGTCGCAGACTGAAAACGCTGAATTCGGCACCACTGAATTCATGCTTTCCAACGGCGTGAAGGTAGTGGTCAAGCCCACCGACTTCGCAGCCGATGAAGTCAGCTTCATGATGTGGCGTGAGGGTGGCAAGGTCAACTACCCGGTGGCTCAGGCCTACAATGTGCAGGCGCTCGACGACGCCTACGAGCAGTCAAATCTTGGTACGTTCGATCCCGTCAAACTGCGCAAATATCTCGCCGGCAAGAAAGTGCAGCTCGGCATGAGTGTCGGCATGCAGACTCTCTCTTTCATCGGCAAGAGCACAGTGAAAGACCTTCCGACTCTGATGGAACTCCTTTACGCAAGCTTTACCGATCTCAATCCCAACGAAGCGCAGTTCAACACCACGATCGACAAAGCGATCAAGATGCTTGAGATGCAGGCCAATGACCCGATGTTCAAGTTCAGCCAGGCTCTCAAATCCGCTCAGTGGGGCAACAACCCGGCTATGGAAACTCTCGACGCCGAAGCCGTGCGCAAAGTTTCTTATCCCGAAGCGTTCAAGATGATCAAGGATGCCACAGCCAATGCCGCCAACTATGAGATGGTGGTGGTCGGCAATGTCGATATTCCCGCCTTCCGCGCCCTGCTCGAACAGTATGTCGCCACACTCCCCTCGAAAGGCAAGAAAGACAAGGTCAAAGTGCTTAACCCCATCGCGCTCGCCGGCGGCGATATCAATCGCAAGCTTGAAGTCAAGATGCAGACTCCGACCGTAGTGGTCTATGACTCCTACAGCGATTCCAACCTCGAATACAACCTCCGCAACGACGTGATGCTCGGCCTGCTCGCCGATGTGCTCGACAATAAATTCACAACGACACTTCGCGAAGAAGAGGGTGGCACGTATGGCGCTCAGGTTGGTGCGAACATGATCCCCTGCTCCGGTCAGTGGCAGTTGATCTACATGTTCCAGACCAACGGCGAAATGGCTCAGCGTCTGATCGAGCGCGCCCACAAAGAGACTCTCGAACTCCTTGCCGATGGCACCGACGCCACAGAATTCAGCAAGGTGAAAGAGGCAGCCATCGCACAATGCGACATCCTCGCCCGCGACAACGACTATTGGCTTCAGGGCCTCATGTCGGTAGAGCGCGGTTATAACCTCCTTTCCGGCAAAAAGGCTCTCCTCGAAAGCATTACGCTCGAAGAGTTCAATGCCTACATCAAGGATGTCTATAACGGTAAGAATCGCCTGCAGGTTATTCTTGACGGTGCTTCCGCTGAATAACCCCGGGCTACCGGCAACTCCCGAAAAATCCTCTTTGAGTGAATGACACATAAAAGAATAAAATCTCAAAGATAACGTCGATAAAAACGGCGGGCGGCTGACAGAAAATCGTCAACCGCCCGTCGTCATAACCATAGCTTAGCAAACTTTAGCAAACTTCAATTCAATGGAAATTCGGAGGGAGGGATGAACAAAAGTCCTCTTCCGAACTTTAATAGAATGAATATGAACAAATTTTTAGCCGGCGGACTCACCGCCCTTTCGCTTATGGCATTTACCCCCCAAGCCGGAATCGCACTCGCAGCATCGACCCCGCAGAGTGTGCTGTTCCAAACCCGGACTCTTCCCTACGGCGCAATCCCCTTCGACCGACTGACCGCAGCCGACTACGAAAAAGCCGTCACTGAAGCCATCGCACTTCAGAACGAGCGTATCGCCGAGATCACATCCAATCCCGAAGCTCCCACATTTGAAAACACAATCGTGGCTCTCGAACGCTCCGGCGACGAACTCAGCCGCGCTGTGCTCGCTCTCGGCAATCTCGAGCATGCCCTCGGCAGCGAAGATCTTATGGAGGCTCTCCAGAACGTCACTCCCGCGCTTTCCGAACACGAAGCCTCGATGATGCTCAACGAAGCTCTCTGGAATCGCATCAAGACTGTCTATGACAATCGCGAATCGCTGACCGGTCTGACTCCCGAAGATCAGCGACTCCTCAGCGAAACCTACATCTCATTCGCCGACAACGGCGCGGCGCTCAAAGGTGAAGACCGCGACAAATACCGTCGGCTCAACGCCGAGCTTTCCGAACTCAATGTCAAATTCGCCCAAAACCTCGCCAACGGGATGAAAGATCCCTCAAAGCGTCTTTGGCTTAAGGCCGATCAGCTCGCCGGACTGCCCGAAGCTATCAAAGAGGCCGCGCGTCACGACGCCAAAGAGGCTCTCGAAGCCGACGGAAAAGCCGACGACGAATCGCTCTACCTCTTCACTGTGTATATGCCCTCATATTCCCCCTTCATCAAATATGCTGAAGACCGCGACCTGCGCAAGCAGATGTATCAGCTCTACAATTCGCGCAATGTCGACGGGGAATTCTCCAATGTCGCTCTGCTGAAAGATATCGCCAATGTGCGCCTCGAACTCGCGCAACTTCTCGGTCATCCGTCGTATGCCGATTACGCGTTGAAGCACACAATGGCCGGCAACCCCGACACAGTCTATGGAATGCTCAACGAACTCCGCGAAGCCTACTATCCCGCCATGCAGGCTGAAATCGACGAAATCCAAAACTTCGCCCGCCAGACAGAAGGCCCCGATTTCAAACTCGAGGCATGGGACTACAGCTATTGGAGCGACCGCATGAAGAATGCAAAATACGCATTCAACGACGAAGACATGAAGCCCTATTTCGAGCTCAACAACACGATCAAGGGTGTGTTCGGTCTTGCCACCAAGCTCTATGGCTATACATTCAAAGAGACCAAGGAACTTCCCGGCTACCACCCCGATGTGAAAATCTATGAAGTATATGGTCCCGACAAGAAGCTCCTCGGCATACTCTACGCCGACTTCTTCTATCGCGCAGGCAAATCTCCCGGCGCATGGATGACCGAATTCCAGACCGAGGTCAAAGACGATGCCGGCAACCGCACACTCCCGTTGATCTCAATCGTCTGCAACTTCACCAAGCCGATCGGCAACAACCCCGTGCTACTGACTCCCTACGAAGTGGAGACATTCCTTCACGAATTCGGCCATGCGCTCCATGGCCTCTCGTCGGAAGCGAAATACGCATCCATCAGCGGCACCAACGTCTATCACGACTTCGTTGAGCTCTTCTCTCAATTCAACGAAAACTATCTGACCGAGAAGGAATTCCTCGACGGCTTCGCCAAGCATTACAAGACCGGCAAGAAGATGCCCAAAGATCTTATTGACCGTTTTGTGAAGGCATCGCAGTATGGTGCGGCCTACGCTTGTGTCCGTCAGCTCAACTTCGGCTTCCTCGACATGGCCTACCACACGATCCGCGAGCCGCTTCGCGCTTCGGCTGATATCGAAGCGTTTGAAAACGAAGCCATCGCCCCCGTCAGAATCTTCGAGTCGCTTCCCGGCTGCTTTATCTCGCCCGGCTTCGGCCATATCTTCTCCGGAGGCTATGCCGCAGGCTACTACGGCTACAAATGGAGTGAAGAGCTTGACGCCGACGCGTTTGCCGCATTCCAGGAAAACGGCATCTTCGACAAAAAGACAGCCGACAAATTCCGCAAGATGCTCCAGAGCGGCGGCACAGTGGATCCGATGACTCTCTACATCGAATTCCGCGGCAAGAAGCCGACAGTCGACGCGCTCCTCAAGCGCGACGGCATCAAGAAATAATCTCAACCCGAAGATCCTATTGATCAACTTCTTGATCAACTCCCTACGAGCGGGGCCGCGTCATGACAACGACGCGGCCCCGCTTTCTCTGTTCGCGAGAGGCTCTCGAGCATCAAGTGATTCTCGGAAATCCCTATATTCCCGAGATTTCCGAGAATCCCGAGAATCCCGAGAATCCCGGGAATCATGTGATTATAGGGAATAATAGTCCGCTCGTCATATATTGTCGTAAAAAAGTTGTAGGGAATCTAAAAAAATATTAAATTTGCACAGCTTACCGCATTGCAGAAGCCCTCCGAAATGGCGTGTCTTGCCGTGCCATTTCAAGCAGGGCTGAGCGGGCGGGAGATAAATTTACATAAAAAAGCGTTTACTCGACGCTCATTCTTGACTTCCTGAAATCTGGTAAATTTCAAATCTTCGTCAAGGATGTGGCAGACGGTAGATGCCTTGTGGATGTGTATAATTACTGTCGAAGGTATATCACGCGTGAGCGTGATATACCAATCGGCTGTCATCACATACTCCGCGTGAGGCTTCTGCATGTCTGTCCGTTCCAACGAAGATAGGCATTACCAGAGCCTCAGGAAGTGGAGCGGGCAGCAAGTATGGCTCTCACGCTTTTTTTATTGCCTAACTTATTCTTTCATGAGGGCTGAAAGTTGGCTACCGACATCATGCGCACAAACACAATATTATTTGCAATTCAAATTGTGATCCCGGCATATGCCTGTGATATAAGCCTATAGCTGTGTCGCATGCATTTGCCGGGTGTGAAGTTTCTACGACTTTGCCAATAGATGAATTGTCTGGACGCATAGCGTCGGGGTATCGCCAAAACATATTGGAAACCAATCGTTTCCCCAACGTATCATTTTATCCTGTTCTTGTTTTCATTCTTACATGTATATAATCCGATTCAATACAACAACAATATAAATATATCAACATCAACATCATGAAACAACTAAACCTCATCCTACTCTTGATCTTGGGCATTGTCTTCGGATCGGGAGTGGTGGAAGCCAAAAAGTACAAATGGGCCTATGGCGGTGCGTATGAAGTGTATACCACCGGACAGAGCTCAAACGGCGCGCAGCTTGTCAAGGCTTGGGCTGTGGCCAAAAATGCCGACAAGGCAATTGATCAAGCCAAGATGGATGCCGTGTCGGCGGCGTTCTTCACCGGCATCGCATATGATGACTCAACCCACGGTATGGGAGTCGCAAATCTTCCGGCTTTGGTGACGCCGCAGCAGTATCGCGATAATGAAGAGCTATTCCTTGAGTTCTTCAAGACCGGAGAATTCCTCCGATATGTCAGCAGTGTCAATTCTTCTTATCCGACGGGGGAGAACAACGTCGTGGTGCCCGGCGGCCGACGGGTTTGCGT
>CAMWNT010000001.1 GCA_947175695.1 uncultured Porphyromonadaceae bacterium | reverse complement strand
ACACGATCGCTCCCCGCCGACAAGATCTTCAAAGTCTATGTCTCGGCCCTCATTTACATTACCATCGACGACCACAACTGGATCTCCACCACCGACAACCGCATGCTCCGACGCATCGTGCGCGACCATAAATATCGCCACACATCAGCACAGGAGACTATCCGGAGATGGCCCAGTGTGCGCCGAGGCGAGGAAAAATGGATCTTCCCATATCAGGAAAATGCCGACGCCACCTTCAACTCCTCGCTTATATTCGAACTCGGCGTCATGAAAAGCTATGCCGAGCCCCTGCTCAGGCAAGTGCCACACAACTCCCCGGAATACACCGAGGCCTACCGACTCCTTAAATTTCTGAATTATTTCGACTCCATACCGGCCGATCAAGTGCCCTCAACTTCTCTTCTCAGAGAGTTTCTCGGCGGCTCATCATTCCATTATTGATCCCGATGAAAGATTTTAACGACGATATTATCGAAAAATTCGAACAACTGACAGAAACCCACGACGAAGATGCAGCGCGCCGCGAACTGCGGCAGATGCACCCCGCCGACATCGCCGAACTCTTCGACCATCTCAACCTCAAAGAGGCCGAATGGCTCTTCAACCTCATCGACGACAACGAACATAAGGCCGACGTCCTTATGGAACTTGATGAGGAAGACCGAAAGAAAATCCTCGAAGAGATGGATCCCGAACAGATCGGCCATTTCATCGACCTGCTCGACACCGACGACGCCGTCGACCTTATCCAGGAGCTCGACAAGGAAGACCGCGAGGAGGTCATCCAGCATATCGACGATATGGAGCAGGCCGGAGATATCGTCGACCTTCTCCAATACGACGAAGACACGGCCGGCGGCCTGATGGGCACGGAAATGATCGAGGTCAACGAGAATATGTCGATGCCGGAGTGTATCCGCGAGATACGCCGTCAGGCCGAGGACCTCGACGACATATATTATGTCTATGTAGTCGACGACGACCAGCGCCTTAAAGGCATCCTCCCGCTGAAGAAGATGGTGACTCATCCTTCGGTCTCGAAGATCAAGCACGTGATGGAAAGCAATCCCGTCAGCGTGCGCACCGACACTCCGATCGAAGATGTAGCGATCGACTTCGAGAAATACGACCTCGTGGCGATGCCGGTAGTCGACAGCATCGGGCGACTCGTCGGCCAGATCACGGTCGACGACGTGATGGATGAAGTGCGCGAACAGAGCGAACGCGACTATCAGCTGGCTTCGGGTCTGTCGAGCGACATCGATGCCGCCGACTCCGTGTTTGCCCAGACAAAGGCGCGCCTCCCATGGCTGCTGATCGGCATCATCGGCGGTATCGTCAATTCCGTGATCCTGACCGGATTCGAAGCGCAGATCGCCGCCGTCACAGTGCTCGCCATCTTCATTCCGCTCATCGGCGGCACCGGCGGCAACGTCGGCGTGCAGGCCTCGGCTATCGTCGTGCAAGGTCTCGCCAACGGCAAGCTCGAACTCAAAAACGCCGGTCGGCAGATCGGCCGTGAAGTGATCGTCGCCCTGATGAATGCAGTCGTCATCTCCGGCGTAGTGTTATGCTACGTGCTGCTGACAGAGCCGGGATATTACGCCGTGGCGCTCGCCGTGGCCGCCTCGCTGTTCTGCGTCGTCATTTTCGCCACGGTATTCGGCACCCTCGTGCCCCTCACCCTCGAACGACTCAAAGTCAATCCCGCCCTCGCCACAGGCCCTTTCATTCAGATCACCAACGATGTGGTCGGCCTCCTTATATATGTCGCAATGTCGACATGGATGCTCTCCATGATCCCCCTCCACGTCTGATCCCCGAACATACTCTCCCTCACATCATCACCCGATTATTCCGAACCCACCCCCTCTTCTATGGCCAAAATATCCGAAACCCCGCTCATGAAGCAATATGCCGAGATGAAAAAAAAGCATCCCGACGCTATTCTCCTTTTCAGAGTGGGAGATTTCTATGAGACTTTTTCCGACGACGCCATCGCTACAAGCGAGATCCTCGGCATCACCCTCACCCGCCGGGGAAACGGCGCCGCAACAAGCGTCGAACTCGCCGGATTCCCTCACCACGCGCTCGACGCATATCTGCCCAAACTCGTCAGAGCCGGACGAAGAGTGGCCATATGCGAACAGCTTGAAGATCCCAAACTGACGAAAAAACTCGTCAAACGCGGAATCACCGAGCTCGTCACCCCGGGTCTCAACCTTAACGACACCTCACTCCCCCCTCGCGAAAACAACTTCCTCGCCGGGCTCCACTTCGGCAAGCCCGACAGAAAAGGCCGCAGAATGATCGGAGTGGCATTCCTCGACCTGACCACCGGCGAATTCCTATGCGCCCGCGGCGACGCACAGACCATCGACAAACTGATGACCTCCATCGCCCCGCGAGAGACACTCCGGATGCGAGGCACACGCCAGATCTGCCAGGAGACAATCACGGTCAAGACAATCTTCAACGAGCAAGACGACTGGATCTACACCTCCGAATCCGCACGCGAACGACTCCTCCGACAGTTTGACACCGACTCGCTCAAAGGATTCGGTATCGACGAGATGGAAGAAGCCGTCATCGCCGCCGGCAGCCTGATGCACTATCTCGACTTCACCCAACACACCCAAACGCGACATATCACCTCGATCGCACGCATTGACTCGGGAAACTACCTCTATCTCGACAAATTCACGATGCGCAATCTCGAGATACTCGCTCCGGCGGCCGAAGAGGGTACGGCTCTGATCGATGTGCTCGACCACACCGTCACTCCGATGGGAGCCCGCATGCTGCGCAACTGGATCGCCATGCCATTGCTCGACATCAAAGCGATCACCGGCCGACAAAACGCCGTCGAAGATTTCTTCCGCCAGCCCGAACTCATAGAAGAGCTCGCTGACACACTGCGCCGCGTCGGCGACCTCTACCGACTCGCAGGCCGACTCTCGACCCTGCGCATCCAGCCGAGGGAAATGCTCCAGCTCGCCGCTTCGCTCGACGCTTCCGACCATGCCCGCGCTCTACTATCGGCAGCCGACTCCGACTCTCTCCGCTCCTTAGGAGCGGCACTCTCGCCGGCCCGACACCTCAGCGAGTTGATACGCAAAGCGATTTCTCCCGACGCACCCGCCAATATGACCAAAGGCAACTTCATCGCCGACGGATATGACGCCGAGCTCGACCGCTACCGCCATATCTCGCGCCATAGCCGCGAGGCTCTCGATGAAATCCAGCGGCGTGAAAGCGAAGCGACAGGCATTCCATCGCTCAAAATCAGCTTCAACAATGTCCACGGCTATTATATAGAGGTGCGCAACACACATAAAGACAAAGTGCCGGCCGACTGGACACGACGCCAGACTCTCGTCGGAGCGGAACGATATATCACTCCCGAACTCAAGGAATACGAAAACACCATCCTCGGAGCCGAAGACAAAATCAACGAGCTCGAGCGGCGACTCTACCTGAGCCTTATCGACAGTCTGACGGCTGAAATCGACCTCATCATACGCAATGCCGTCGGGCTGGCCAAGGCCGACTGCCTGCTTTCGATGGCCATATGCGCCGAAGTCAACCGATATGTGCGCCCCGTGATCAACGACTCAATGTCGCTCAAAATCACCGACGGCCGACACCCTGTCATCGAACACCGTCTTCCGCCCGGCGAGACATACGTGGCCAACAGCGTCACCCTCGACTGCGACACTCGCCAGATCATGATGATCACCGGCCCCAACATGAGCGGTAAATCGGCTCTGCTCCGCCAGACGGCTCTCATTGTGCTCATGGCTCAGACAGGCAGCTTCATCCCCGCGGCATTGGCCGAAATCGGACTGACCGACAAGATCATGACACGCGTCGGCGCCTCCGACAATATCTCGGCCGGCGAATCCACATTCATGGTGGAGATGAACGAAGCCGCATCGATTCTCAACAACATGAGTCCACGCTCGCTGATACTCTTCGACGAACTCGGCCGCGGCACATCCACCTACGACGGCATCTCAATCGCATGGGCCATTGTGGAACATATCCACGAAAACGGCCGATGCCGCCCCAAGACCCTCTTCGCCACCCACTACCACGAGCTCAACGAGATGGAAAAGACCTTTCCACGCATCGCCAATTTCAATGTGTCGGTCAGCGAGATCGACGGAAAAGTGGTGTTCATGCGCAAATTGCGTCCCGGCGGCTCGGAGCATAGCTTCGGCATACATGTGGCGCGACTGGCCGGCATGCCCCGCTCGATAGTGAAACGCGCCGATCAAGTGCTCAAAAAACTCGAAGAAGCGTCGGCCGGCCCGTCGGAAGCCGGGACCCCGAAGAGCGGCAAAGCCGATGTCAGCGGCCTCGGCAGCCATCCCGACGGCTACCAGCTATCCCTCTTCCAGCTCGACGACCCCTTGCTAAGTCAGATCCGCGACCGCCTGCTGACGCTCGACATCGACAATCTGACGCCCCTGCAGGCACTCACGATGCTCCACGACCTCAAAGGCCTTATCACTGGCAAATAAAAGAATTATACGCGAAATTTTAGCGCGCTAAAAAAGATTGCGGCCCCCTTCTCAGGGAGCCGCAATCTTTGTGTTTTCCATAATACTTTTCAAACTAACCTAACATCATGAAACGAATTAATCATTCTTTGCTATTATAACATAGTCGGGATGAAAAGTGTTCATGACGCGCTAATTTTTTTCAAATTTTTTTTGTTCGCTCCCGTCAGCACGAGGTGGCACAGGATCGTAGCCGCTTCCTCCCCAGGGATGACAGCGCAGAATGCGGCGCACGGCGAGCCAAAGGCCGCGTGCCGGCCCATGGATGCGGATAGCCTCCACCGCATACTGCGAACATGTCGGCGTAAACCTACACGACGCCGGCAAATGCGGCGAGATCGCACCCTGATAGAAGCGTATCGGCAAAATGAGGAGCCGCGACACAATCGTTCGGATAAAAGATTTCATGATTTGGAAACGGCTGAAATTCACTTTCATTATCTTTTCAACCGCTTTTTTATTAATGCTGAAAAAATGGCGCGCCCTGAATCACTTCAGAGCGCGCCACGTATTGATCTTACTTTTCTATTTATGAGAATCAGAAAACTCTGACTTTCATCTTATTTAACGAGAACTTTGACAGCCTTCTCAGCCACTACAACCACGTAAACGCCGGCGGGGAGGTTGTTGACACCTGTCTCAACGCCGTTGAGGTTGAATACGCGTGCGCCTTCGGGAGCAACGATGTTGCCGTTGAGAGCGTAGACGCCGGTTGTAGCTTCGTTAACTTCGTTGACTGCGGAAGCCTCGGCAAACTTGATTACATAGAGGCTGGGAGCACCCTGGTAGATAGTCACCACGACAGTTACATTGTAAGTGCCTGCGGCTACACCGGGATAAGTGTAGTTGTTGCGGAACGAGAGAGTTTCGCCGTCGGCAACACCCTGGAAGTTGTCTTTTGTGTCGGGAGTGGCTTCGGGGAATGTTACATTCTTGACAGTCACAACGCTATTGACCATATCAACGCTGATGTCCTTGCCGTCAACGAGTGCGGGCTCGAATGCGGCAGTCGAAGTGGATGCCGGAAGAGTTGCGAGGGGCACGAGCTCGGGAGTTGTGTTGCTGAAAAGCTCATAAGATGCGTCCCAACCTGCGGGGATCACGTCGTTGACAGCGTAAGTGTTGGAGCCGTAAACCTGGATGAAATCACCGTTGGCGTCGCAAGCAAACACGTTCTTAGCGTTGACGAAAGCCACAGTCAGAGGATAGTTGACAGTGACGTTGGTCTTAGTGCCGAGAGCTACGGTAGCAGCTACGGAGTTGACAGTTGTTGTGCCGCTGATGACAGTAGTCACGCGCTTGCCGTCGAGGATATAAGTGTCGACGCTCTTCAGACCGTTCACACTGAAATAAGCTTCGCGACTGCCGCAGAGCTCAACCTTCTTGCCGAGGTTGGAGGGGTTGTCGGCGAGATTGAGACCCGAACGGATATCGCCTGCAGGGAGCTGAACGGGGATGCAAGCGTTGATGTCGGTAGTGTTGGCGTCGGCTGCGATCAGAATGTTGGTGGCTTTGACTGTACCTCCGGCGGGTGCTGTCGAGCTGAACACAGCTTCGCTGATATTCATATCGGGCACATAACCTACGATGTAGCCTTCAACCCAAGTTCCGGCAACAGGTGCCTTGGGAGTGCCGAGCGCGAGGAAGGAAGTGACAGTGTGAGGGTTGGCTTCGGTAGCTGTCTCTTCAACCGACGGGGGAGCGTCGGGGCCCGGGGCTTCGCCGATCCATTTATAAGAGCTTACGCTCTTGAGGCCGTATGTGCCGAAATATTTTTCACGGCTGCCGCAGAGCATCACCTCGTGGCCGAGGTTCTGGGGATGAGCGGCGAGGCTGAGCGCTGTGCGCACGTCGCCTGAGGGGAGCTGAACGGCTACACAGTAGTCAGTGTTGGTCTCCGAGCTGGAAGCCGCAAGGAGGATGTTGGTGTTCGACGAATTTGCCGTAGCATCGAATTCAGCAGAGGATAGTGACTGTCCTGTGCATGTACCTACGATATAACCCTGCACATAAGTGTCGGCAACTGCTTCAGTGGGCATGCCGAGGGCGATGAATTCATCGACACTCAGGGGGGCGGTAGCGGAGCCTGTCTGGGCGTTGGCCACGAGAGCCGCGCCGCTGAGAAGCACCATGGAAAGGATTGTTTTTTTCATGTCGGTTGGATGTTTGATTGTTATAGTGATATCGGCTTCTATCGGCGGAGCGGAGCTGCCGCCGGCGTTCAGATGCGAAAAAAAATCGCGTTCCAAACTTCTGTAACTGCAAAAATAATTATAAATTTGAGAACTTAAAAATATTTTGAACCCAAATTTCAAAAAAAACACGAGATTATGAAATTTAGTGATAATCCGAATCATATACCCGCAGGCCGCAAGCCTGTGATGGTCGTCAGCACAGGCGCCGGCATCTCAGCCGAAAGTGGCGTCAGCACATTCCGCGACGCGGGGGGACTTTGGGAAAACTATCCGGTGATGGAAGTGGCCTCGGCCGACGGCTTCCGCCGCAATCCGCAGCTTGTGCACGACTTCTACAACGCCCGTCGCCGCGCGTTGATGGAAGTCAAGCCCAATTCAGCCCATTACGCCCTGGCCGAACTCGAGCAATACTACGACGTATATGTCATAACGCAGAATGTCGACGACCTCCACGAACGCGCCGGATCAAGCCATATACTTCACCTTCACGGCGAACTGATGAAAATCCGCTCCGTCAGCGATCCCGACTATATCGAAGATGTCGATCCCAACCACCCCGACACGACGCCGGCCACACGCGGCCGTCGCGGCGACTTGATGCGCCCCCATATCGTTTTCTTTCAGGAAGCTGTGCCCAACATAGAGCCGGCCATAGAGCTTGTGGAACGCGCCGACATATTCGTCATCATCGGCACATCGCTGGCCGTCTATCCGGCGGCAGGCCTCGTCGACTACGTCCGCCCCGGCACACCTATATATTATATCGACCCCAACCCCGCGCCGGCTCCCGGAGTCAAAGATCTGACAGTCATCCGCGCTACAGCCACCGAAGGGATGCGACGCCTCGCCGAGCTTCTCCACTGCCCCGGCATCGGAAGCCCGACCGAAGGCGCCTGATGGGCGGTGATACCCTAATAATAGGTATAACAAAGGCTAAAAAATGTTTAAATATGTTGTAAAACATGTTTAGGCATTAAAAAATAACGGAATTTATCCCTATTTTTGTGGATGAGAAGGCGCAAAGCCTCTCATATATCATGAAATGCATGGCTTTCGCATAGATGACTTGAGTTTCTGACATCGGGAGTCTAACCAACAATCCAAACAATTACAATCAATTATGGCAAAAGTAAGAGGAGCGATCACTGTCAACGAAGAGCGTTGCAAGGGCTGCAACTTATGCGTTGTGGCGTGTCCGACCGACACACTGTCGCTGCAACCTAACGAGGTCAATGACCGAGGCTACCACTATGCCTACATGGCGCATCCCGACAACTGCACGGGCTGCTGCTCATGCGCATGGGTATGTCCGGACGCATGTATTGAAGTCTATCGCGTAAAAGTAGACTAAGTCGTCGTTCATCCCCGGGCCATGCTTTCCGGCAGAGGCCGCCGAGGGTCAAATCCCCATCCACAGTAAGCCCGCTCCACAACCGGAAATCCCATCGGCATCGCGCCACGTCATCAATTATGGGCGGATCGCCAAGGGAGTCGGAGACAGGCATCACAAGCTAAATCAACCTTGAAAAATTACAACAAAAACGATATGAAAGAAGAGGTAAGACTTATGAAGGGTAACGAAGCCATCGCCCATGCGGCTATCCGCTATGGATGCGACGGATATTTCGGCTATCCCATCACCCCGCAGTCAGAGGTGCTCGAGACACTCGAGGAACTGATGCCATGGGAGACCACCGGCATGACCGTGCTCCAGGCCGAATCGGAAGTGGCCGCCATCAACATGGTCTATGGCGGCGCGGCATCGGGCAAAGCCGTGATGACATCCTCATCGTCGCCCGGCGTCAGCCTCAAGCAGGAGGGCATCTCCTATATAGCCGCAGCCTCGCTCCCGGCCCTTATCCTCAATGTGATGCGCGGCGGCCCGGGCCTTGGCACAATCCAGCCCTCGCAGGCCGACTATTTCCAGGCCACCAAAGGTGGCGGCCACGGCGACTATCATCTGATTGTGCTCGCCCCGTCGACTGTGCAGGAGATGGTGGATTTCGTCGGACTCGGTTTTGACCTCGCCTTCAAATATTGCAACCCCGCCATGATCCTGGCCGACGGCATCGTTGGCCAGATGATGGAAAAGGTCGTGCTCCCCGAGCAGCGTCCGCGCCGCACTGAAGAGGAGATCCGCCGCCAATGTCCCTGGGCAGCCGACGGCCGCAAGGGACTCCGCAAACGCAATGTCATCACATCCCTCGAGCTCGAATCGGCCCGCATGGAAGTGATCAACCATAAACTCCAGGAGCGTTATCGCGAGATAGAGAAAAACGAAACCCGCTGGGAGGAAATCGACGTCGAAGGCGCCGACTATCTGATCGTGGCCTTCGGCTCGATCGCACGCATCTGCACCAAAGCCAAGGAGCTTGCCGCAGAAAAGGGCATCAAAGTCGGCATCGTCCGCCCCATCACCCTCTGGCCTTTCCCGAGCGAGGCTATAGCCCGCGCCGCCGAAGGCAAAAAAGGCATCCTCTGCGTCGAGCTCAACGCCGGCCAGATGATCGAGGATGTACGCCTCGCAGTCCACGACTCTCTCCCCGTGGAGCACTTCGGCCGACTCGGCGGCATCATCCCCAGCCCCGATGAAGTGGTGAAGGCACTCGAAGAGAAAATCATCAAGTAAATCCCCCTCTAACTCAGAATTCTATCAATGGATATCAAAGATATAAT
This sequence comes from uncultured Porphyromonadaceae bacterium, assembly GCA_947175695.1. Lineage (GTDB taxonomy): Bacteria > Bacteroidota > Bacteroidia > Bacteroidales > Muribaculaceae > Lepagella. Next base: position 65,344 of record CAMWNT010000001.1, on the reverse strand, counting down.
CCGCCCGGAGAACAAGGTATACTCCAAACCCGAACTTCTCGACGAAGTCCACATGCACTATTGCCCGGGCTGCAGCCATGGCGTCATCCATAAGCTCCTGGCTGAAATCATAGCCGAAATGGGCCTGACCGAAAAGACTGTCGGCGTCTCGCCTGTAGGCTGTGCTGTGTTCGCTTACAACTATATCGACGTCGACTGGGTGGAAGCCGCCCACGGACGCGCTCCCGCTGTGGCTACCGCCGTGTCGCGCCTCTGGCCCGAAAACGTTGTGTTCACTTATCAGGGCGACGGCGACATGTCGGCCATCGGCACAGCCGAGTCGATCCACGCAGCCAATCGAGGCGAGAATATCGTGATGGTGTTTGTCAACAACGCAATCTACGGCATGACCGGCGGACAGATGGCTCCCACAACCCTCATCGGCCAAAAGACCGCCACAACCCCCTACGGACGCCGTGTCGACCTTAACGGCCATCCCCTCGAAATAACCAACCTCATGGCAATCCTCGACGGCACATGCTATGTCACCCGTCAGGCTGTCCACACTCCGGCTGCTGTGCGCAAGACAAAAGCCGCCCTCAAGAAAGCCTTCGAAAACGCTTTGGCCAAGAAGGGCACAAGTGTGGTGGAAGTTGTCGCAACATGCAACTCCGGCTGGAAAATGAGCCCCGAAAAAGCCAATGAATGGATGGCTCAGCATATGTTTGAAAAATATCCCCTCGGTGACCTCAAAAACGAATAATCGCTATGAAAGAAGAAATCATCATCGCCGGCTTCGGCGGCCAGGGCGTGCTCTCGATGGGCAAGATCCTCGCATATTCCGGACTTATGGACGATAAGGAGGTCACTTGGATGCCCTCCTACGGACCCGAACAGCGCGGCGGCACTGCCAATGTGACCGTCATTCTCTCGGATGAGAAAATCTCGTCGCCCGTGCTCGACACCTACGACAATGTCATCGCGCTCAATCAGCAGAGCCTCGACAAGTTTGCCTCGAAAGTGAAACCCGGAGGCATCCTTATCTACGACACCAACGGCATCCACAACCACCCGAAACGCGACGACATCACGATCTATCCGATCGATGCGATGGGCGCCACTCTCGAACTTGGCAATTCAAAGGCCTATAACATGGTTGTCATGGGCGCTCTTCTCGAAGCGATGGACTATAAGCTCCCGATGGAGAATGTGGTCAAGGGCCTCAAAAAGTCGCTCCCCGAACGCCACCACAAATTGATTCCCCTCAACGAGCAGGCTATCGAAAAGGGCCGCTCGCTGCTTAAAAAACAATAAGCTTAAGGCTGAATGAATGAAAAATCGGGATTCCTCATGGTATCCCGATTTTTTTATTCGGCCATAAACCATTTTCGAGCCGACACTGTTATATTATCGAAGAAAGATGAAAATCGTTTCATGATGTTAGGTTAGTTCGAAAAAGTATTATGGAAAAACTTTACGTCCGCTATTCCCTGTGAAGGGCATAGCGGACGTTTTCGTTATGCTTGAGCCTCGAGTGTGAGGCTAATTGGACTTATTGGGCTAATTCGAGATCTTACACTGTCAGGATCTCCTTTTCCTTCTCGGCGAATGTCTCGTCGATCTTCTTGATGTAGCGGTCGTGGAGTTTCTGCACAGAGGCTTCGCCATCCTTCTGCACATCCTCGCTCATGCCGTTGCTCTTGACTTCCTTCTTGAGCGAATCGATTGTGTCGCGACGGGCGTTGCGCACCGACACTTTCGCGGTCTCGGCCTCAGCCTTACACTGCTTTACAAGCGCCTTACGACGATCCTCTGTCAAAGGGGGAATACCAAGACGGATCACCTCGCCATTATTCTCCGGCATGATTCCGAGATCCGAATTGATGATAGCCTTCTCGATCTCTTTAAACATCGACTTCTCCCAGGGAGTGATCATGATAGTGCGCGCATCGGGCACACTGACATTGGCCACATTAGAGATGGGCGCCTGCGATCCGTAATAATCCACGCGGATGCCGTCGAGAAGCTTTGCAGAAGCCTTGCCCGCACGGATATGCGATAACGTCTCGTCGAGATATTCCACAGCGAGCTGCATGGACTCTTCTGCATTCTGAAGATATTCGTTTAATTCCATTTTATATTGTAGTTTTTTAATTTTTTTCGCGGAGATATTAGGAGACATTAAGGGTGAACGAATGTTCCGACATTTTCGCCGGCCAGCATTTTGGCCAGGTTGCCCTCCACATCCATATTGAATACGTAGATAGGCATAGAATTCTCCTTGCAGAGCGCTGTAGCCGTCAGATCCATCACTTTCAGATTGCGGCCGAGGATTTCATCATAAGAGATAGTGTCGAATTTTTCAGCCGAAGGATCCTTCTCCGGATCGGCTGTATAGACTCCGTCGACGCGTGTGCCCTTGAGCATGACGTCGGCCTCGGTCTCGATCGCACGAAGAGCCGAGCCTGTGTCGGTCGTGAAATAGGGGTTGCCGGTGCCTCCGCTGATGATGGCCACCTTCCCCTGACGGAGCATGTCGATGGCCTTCCACTTCGAATAAGGCTCGCCGATAGGGAACATGCCGATAGCGGTCAGCACCCCGGCCGGCTGGCCGATCGCCTCCAGAGCCGAGCTAAGGGCAAGCGAATTGATGACCGTCGCAAGCATGCCCATCTGGTCGCCCTTGACACGGTCGAACCCCTTCGAGGCGCCGCTCAGTCCGCGGAAGATATTGCCGCCGCCGATGACGATCGCCACCTCGACTCCCGCCTCCACGGCTTCCTTTATCTGACGCGCATACGACTCGAGCCGACGGCTGTCGATGCCATATCCCTGCTCTCCCATCAACGATTCTCCGGAGAGCTTTAAAAGTATTCTCTTGAATTTCATTTTCGGTTGATAAAAAACTCCCTGCTCCCGGCCGGCCGAAAGCGTCGACACGCTTCCCAATCCGACTATCATTACGGAGTGAAAATACCAAGCTTCCGCAACTCGGATTCATGGCGGCAAACAGGTTATAAATTTTCCACAAATATAACTCAACTTTCCCAACTTTGCAACCGAAAAGCGCGCCCGAGGCTGTCAAAAACTTGTCAAAAACCTGTTGAAAAGCCCTCAAAAACCGGTCGAAAACTATGTAAATAACTCATTAATTACTATATAGCCATATTTTTGGAAAATAAGAAAATTTTTACGTCCCCCCTCGAAGGCGCCTGCAGTCGGGAGGGTTGTCGACAACCCGGCTCCGGATTGACAGCTATTTTAACAGCTTTTGCCGCTTTTTCGACAAGAAAACGCCCTCCGACTCGATAAAATTTATTAACTTTGCCATCCCCGACAAAATGTCAATAACCGCCATATCTGCATGAGAATGAGGATAGCGACTTGTCGATAACATGTTAATAAGGTCAACCCGGACACTAATAACCGAGATTTCCAAATTTTCAGGCGGAAAGTTATTGCCTGTTATTGACAGGCTTTATTGTTGTGGTTATATTTTGAGGTGAAAATTTTTAATTTTAAAATTCTACCAAACTTCTATAAAAAATAAAAAAATGGCCGAGAATCTGTCAGCGAATTGCGGCACTGTCTGCCCGTCGAAAACCGATCTTTCCGTCGCTCAGCTCAAGAGCGAGATCGCCCGCTTGAAGAAGGAGAAAAACGCCCTGATCATGGCGCATTATTATCAACGCGACGAAATCCAGGAGATCGCGGATTTCATCGGCGACTCGCTCGCCCTGGCCCGTAAGGCGGCCGCGACCGACGCTCGCATGATAGTCATGTGTGGAGTCCATTTCATGGGAGAGACCGCCAAGATTCTATGCCCCGACAAGAAGGTGGTTGTGCCCGACGCCGAGGCCGGATGCTCGTTGGCCGACAGCTGCGATCCCGAGGAATTCGCACGCTTCGTCGAGGCGCACCCCGATCATACTGTGGTCAGCTACGTGAATACATCGGCCGCCGTCAAGGCCCACACCGACATTGTCGTCACATCCGGCAATGCCCGCAAGGTGATCGAAGCTCTCCCGAAGGATGAGAAGATCATCTTCGGCCCCGACCGCAATCTCGGCGAATATATAAATAGTGTGACCGGGCGCGAAATGCTCCTTTGGAACGGCGCATGCCATGTCCACGAACGCTTCTCGATGGAGCGCATCCTGGAGATGAAGAAGACCAACCCCGGCGCCAAGATACTCGTGCATCCCGAGTGTAAGCGACCGCTGCAGCTGATCGCCGACAAGGTGGGCAGCACTGCCGCCCTGCTCGACTTCGCCGCTCAAGACGATGCCCCGGTATATATAGTAGTGACCGAAAGCGGCATTCTCTTCGAGATGCGCAAGCAGTGTCCGGAGAAGACATTCCTCGCGGCTCCGGCCGACGACGCCGAGTGTCAGTGCAATCTCTGCGACTATATGAAGATGAATACTCTGGAGAAGGTGTATCTCGCTTTGCGCGACGAGCAGCCCGAGATCATCGTCGAGCCCTCATTGGCCGAGAAAGCGATCCGACCGATTCTGCGTATGCTCGAACTTTCATGATTCGTCAATCCCTGATTCGTGAAGAAGAAGAATATTATAGAGCTCACCCGCATCTCATGCGACGACTATCGCCGGCTCGACAAGCTGCCGCTCCGGCTGATGGCCGATAATGTGCGTTCGGCCTCCAATATAGGAGCGATGCTGCGCACATCCGACGCATTCAAGGTGAAGGAAGTGGTGATGGCCGGCATATCGGCTGTGCCTCCGTCGCCGGAGATCTCCAAGAGTTCGCTGGGCGCGGAAGATAGTGTCGCATGGCGTCATGTAGAAGACGCCTGCACGGAAGTGGCGCGGCTCAAGGCGAAGGGTGTGCTGGTGATTGTTCTCGAGCAGATCCACGACAGTGTGTCGCTTCAGGATTTCGCCGATGTGTATGCACGCATCGGCGAGGGGCGCGAGATGCTGCTCGTGGTGGGCAATGAGGTCAATGGCGTCGATCAGCGGATTGTCGATATGGCCGACGTGGCTCTTGAGATACCGATGCATGGCATCAAGCACTCGCTCAACGTCAGCGTGAGCGCCGGAATCGCGTTATGGGAAATTTATAAGTGTGTGAATGGTTAGCATAGTGATCCCCGCTTATGAGAGCGCGCAGTGGATCGGGTCGGTCGTAGATGCGATCCGTAGCCAGACGTTTGCCGATTGGGAGGTGATTGTGGTAGATGACGGAAGCACCGACCCGACGCGCGATATTATAGAGCGTCTGGCGCAGGCCGACTCTCGGATCCGCTATGTGGGCATCCCGCATTCCGGAGTGGCGGCGGCGCGCAACGCCGGCATCGACGCCGCGCGTGGAGAATATTTAGCGTTCATCGACAGCGACGATCTCTGGCCACCGTATGCGCTCGAATGGTTGATAAGTCTTATCGAGCGTCATGACGCGGGGATCGCCGGGGGGAGCCTCTTGCGCTTCGCCGATGGACGAGAGGCGCGTGTGATGCAGTCGTGCGAGCGCGAATGGAATAGCGGATCGGAAAGCGAGAGGGGAGTGCGCGTGATGAGCGGAAAGCAGGCTCTGGAAGAGAGTCTTTACCAGAGCGGGGTAGAAGCTTCTTTATGTGGCAAGCTTTATCGTCGGGATGTGATCGGCAACGAGCGTTTCAGCGAAGGGATGCTATATGAAGATCTGGATATGTTTCACAGGGTTGTGGCGCGGTGTCGGCGATATGTTGATTCGCGCGTGACTGTCTATCTCTATCGCCAACGCGAAGGGAGCATTATCCACTCCTTCAATAGCGATCGGCTTATAGTGCTTGATGTCACACGCCGCATAGAGGAGACTGTCGCCGCCATCTATCCCGAACTTCGGGCTGCTGCAGTCGACCGTCGCTATTCGGCCAATTTCAACATGCTGCTGTTGCTTCTGCGCGCATTGCGTCGCGCCGACTATCCCGACGATGCGACGCGTCGGCGCTATCGCGCTTGCCTGGCCGAATGCTGCGCCTACATTCGCCGTCACTCAGCGCGCGAGCTTCGCAACCCGCGTGTGCGCTTCAAGAATCGCATAGGCGCCCTTGCGGCGCTTCTCGCGACGCCCCTTCTGGCGTTTGGCGCCGGGAAATCGAAATAAGTCCAACCCGAGGATCAAGCATAACGAAAACGTCCGCGATGCCCTTCACAGGGGATCGCGGACGCAAAGTTTTTCCATAATACTTTTTCGAACTAACCTAACATCATGAAACGATTTTCATCTTTCTTTACTACTATAACACGTCATCTGTCGAATGGTTTGCCCGAACCCCTCCATCTTTAACAGAATTTAATACCGCATCTGCTATCTATCCCGATTCCTTAACAGATATTAAGGTTAGACGGGATCCGGAGCGGACTCCGCATCAACCCGCGCGATCAGCTTCCCGATGAGGCGAGTCAGTTTGCGTTCGAGTGTGGCCGAGGGAATATTTTCGTTGCTCATATAGATTATGGCCACCGACATCGTGCGCAGTTCCGGAGCAGCCTCGATGACGGCGCGCAGCGGTCGGCGATGCCGACGCCAGATATCGCGGATGCGGCGACGCATCAAGACGCGGTCGACTGCATGCCGGCGCTTTTTCTTCGGGATAGTGATCAATACTTGAAGAGGGGCGATGCGATCGGGGATGCCGATGCTGAATGCTTCGGCAAGCTCGGCGTCGGTCAATGTGCGACACACGACGCGGAAAGGATACTCATAGACCGACTTCCCCTTTGCGAAAAGCGAATCCACGAGTATCTTGTGGCGCAGACGCTCCGATTTGGGAAATGTAAGTCTCGCGTCGGCCGACGATGAGGCTTTGCTATCGGCAGCGCCATCAATCGGCTGGCCGGAGATTATATTGTTGTTGGCTGATTCCATAATAAATTTTCACGATAAAAGTCGACACTCACTTCTTGCCGAAATAGCGGTCGACTACAAGATAAGAAATAATAGCCTCACGGTCGGGGTCGGCAAACTGACGCGCCCATTCAGTCGAGGCCTTGGCGATCTTCTCCGCCTCTTCTGGATGAGAATTATAATAGCGTATCTTCTCCTCTACATCGGAGAAATCGGGCGCAATCTCAATGTAATGCACCCCCGGCTGCAACCGGCCGTGCATCAGCCAACCCTCCACCTTCGGACGCGGCATGACAGGGATGCATCCCGAAGCCATGATCCAATAGAGAGCCGAGCAGACGTCATTCCCCTCGAGTGCGAGGATATAGCGATATCGGTAATGGTCGGTGATAGATATGGGGCGAGAATGTCCGGGCGCATCATAGGGTCGTCCGGTGTCGGCGATATCCATCAGCGGAGAATCTTTCCAGCGTTCGATAAATGCCTGACGGTCGGGCTTGAAGCGGCACTCTCCCCGGAAAATGAGTTTCGGCATTTTATATTTGAAAGGAATAGGATCATAGACCTTCAGAAAATGACGGCGCGAATTGAGATTGAGCACCACGCCGTTTTCAACGCCCGGAGAATCCATGCGGCGAGTCTTCACCAGAGCGGCCACCGACGGATTGAAAAGATTATCTCCATCCACAAAGCATATTCTTTCCGAAGGATCGGCATAATCGATCCAGCGATTGAGGTCGTAGACATACTGCGAGCGATACTTCCAGGGGCGCACGTCGCCGACTGTCGTGGAACGCACCGGCATAGCCTCAGGATCAGCGGAGGCTCCGGGAGTCGCAACAGCCGCTATCTCCTGCATGGCGCTGTCGTTGCGGCTGCGACGGCAGTAATAATCCACGCGGTCGCGGATGATGTCGGCGTCATGGCGATTCTCCCAATCGGCGAGTATCATGGCGCGACGATTGATGTTCATTCCGCGAGGCGCGGCCATACGGAGCCACGCGTCGGCCACGCGTGCCGGATTGCTGCGCTTGCGACCCACCGCGCGGCGGGGCACAACCCTATGGACGGCATTGCGCATCCGGCCGCTGACCATCGGGATATTCTCATAGAACGCCACAACGCAAAGATAGCCCGCGAGGAGCAGCACACGGATAAGATAGGTCAGCCACATGGCCGAGGGATATTCCGTATTCTCCCCTATGAAATAGAGCGCGACGGCAAGAAGCGTGTAGAGCGCCATGCGACCGGTCTGATAGGGGAGAGGATAATAATACTTTCCGACAATCCAGCTCAGCATCATCACTGCGAAATAGCTGATGAAAGCCGCCCAAGCCGAGCCGATATAGCCGTCGGGAATGCCGATGGCCGGAACAAGCCAAAGGTTTAATCCGAGCATCAGGGCGAAGCAAAGGAGCGAGAAATACATTCCCCAGCGAGTGCGGTCGGTCAGTTTATACCATAGCGAGAGATTGAAAAAGACTCCGAAAAAGAGATCCGCCATCATCATTATCGGCACAATCCGCAGTCCGCTCCAATATCCCGGCGAAATGAAGTGGCGCAACACCGGAATGAAATACATCACGGCCAGGAAAATGAGCAATCCGAAGATGACGAAATATTTCATTGCGTCGCAATAGGCGCTCTTACGGTCTTCTCCGCCGGCGCGGGCCTGGGCGAAGATAAAAGGCTCATAGGCATAGCGGAATGCCTGGGTGAACATCACCATCACCACGGCGATCTTGATATTGGCGCCATAGATGCCCACCATAGTGCGCGCCGCCTCCTCGCTGCCGCGGAAGATATATGGGATAATCATCTGCCCCATATTCTGGCTGGCAATTCCGGCCACACCCAGGATGAGCAGCGGCCAGCTATAATTGAGCATCTTGCCAAGCAGCGAGGCGTCAAACCTCCATCGCTTGCGGATAAAGAACGGGGTCAGCGCGAGAATGACCGTGATTGAAGAGATGACATTGGCCACGAATATCCATCCGATACCATAGCCGATGCCCCCCATCGGAGTGTAAAACCAATTGATCGAAGCCGGACACACCCGTTCGAGCCAGGGACACACAAGGATAAAGAAAATGTTGAGCAGTATATTGACTCCGATATTGAGGAATTTTATCCCGGCGAAAGTCCAGGCGCGGTTGCTATAGCGCAGATAGGCGAAAGGGATATTCGAAAAAGCGTCAATGGCCACAGTGAAGCCGAGCATCCATACATATTCGGGATGCTTCGGGAGAAGAATCGCATCGGCTATAGAAGGGAGGAAAAGGGAAAGGAGAGCGATAAACGCCACCGACGACACTCCGACCGACCACAACGCCGTCGTATAGACGCGGTCGGGATCGTCGGAGCGGTTGGCAAACCGAAAAAAGCCTGTCTCCAGTCCATAGTTAAGAATCACGAGAGCCACGGCCGTGAAGCTATAAAGATAGCTGACGATGCCATATTCATTGGCCGGGAAGAGATATACGTAGAGTGGGACGAGAATCCAGTTGAGGAAACGCCCCACGATGCTGCTGAGTCCGTAGACGGCAGTGTCTTTTACCAGCGATTTTATACCCGCCATATAGTGGAATTTATATTAAGAAACGGTTTAAGAGAGTGTTTGAATTTAAACCGTTTATAAGTCAGATCAAATGCTGTCGCCGAAGAGGGAGTCGGGAGAAGAGAGCGGGGTGCGTCCGAGATGGGCATAGGCCATCGGGGTCACTTCGCGTCCGCGGGGGGTGCGCTTGATGAATCCCTCTTTGATCAGATATGGCTCATACACCTCCTCGATTGTGCCGGCATCCTCACCAAGCGCCGTGGCGATCGTCGACAGTCCGACCGGTCCGCCGCGAAATTTATCGATGATTGTAAGGAGAATCTTATTGTCGATTTCATCGAGTCCGTAGCGGTCGATATTGAGTGCCTCGAGGGCTGTGCGGGCTATCGAGAGGGTGATGCGGCCGTCGCCCATCACCATTGCGAAATCGCGCACACGTCGGAGCAGTGCGTTGGCGATACGCGGTGTGCCGCGACTTCGGAGAGCGATTTCGAGAGCGGCGTCCTCATCGATGCCCGCCTTCAGCAGCCGGGCCGAACGAATCACGATTCCGCGAAGCACCTCATGATCGTAATATTCAAGATGACAATTGATTCCGAAGCGCGCGCGGAGTGGCGACGTAAGCAGGCCGCTGCGAGTGGTGGCGCCGATCAGAGTGAAAGGGGAGAGAGTCAGCTGCACGCTCTTCGCTCCCGGGCCCTTATCGAGAAGGATATCGATTCGATAGTCTTCCATCGCCGAATAGAGATATTCTTCGACAATCGGATGAAGACGATGAATCTCATCGATAAATAGCACATCGTGGGGCTCGAGACTCATAAGAATGCCGGCGAGATCGCCAGGCTTGTCGAGCACCGGCCCCGACGTCACCTTAAACCCGACGCCGAGTTCGTTGGCCACTATATTCGAAAGGGTGGTCTTTCCGAGTCCGGGGGGGCCATGCAGGAGTGTATGGTCGAGCGCTTCGCCGCGCAGGCGCGCGGCCTGCACGAAGATGCGCAGATTGGATATAATCTTTTCCTGACCTGCAAAATCGTCGAATTCGAGAGGACGCAAGGCTTTTTCTATATCGCCTCCCCGGCTGTCGGCATCGGGATATTGCTGGTCGTGGATATTGAAATTATCAGACATCAGGATAGTTTAATTATGAGATCGTGAAGCGGGGGTGGGTCAATCAACAGTTTTATCAGACTGTGTTGAATTTCAGCCGTTTCAGAATGCGCTGCTTCAGGCTGCGAGGCCCGGGGTAGCAAATGGCAATGAGATCAGAGTTGGAGATAGGCGAGCTCCTCGCGAAGCTCCAGCCCCGAGAGGGTGCGCCGGCGAGAGATTATGCGCGCCAGCTCGGTGATGGCCGGATGAAGGCGGGGGTTGCCGAATATGCGCCGGTGTTGGCTCATGATGCGGCGATAGAGCACCTCCGTCTCATCCTTTTCAAGACCGCACGAATCGGCCCCCTCGGCAGCGATCTCGGAATAGATTTCACGTTCGACCTCGGCGGGGAGGTCTTCGTGGAGTCTGACCATAGAGCGGGCGAGCACATTGCCGACCACCATTGAAGCCGTGATATGGAAATTGCGTATAAGATTCTCCCATACCGACTTCGGGGATACAGCCGGCGAAAGAGAGTAATAATACTGCTGAGAGAAATTCACCATCGGGCCGTCGGCATCAAGCGAGATGTCGACGATGCTGTCGAGGGCGTCGAGTCCGGCCAGGGAGATTGCCATTCCGGCGAGTCCGTAGGCGCGATCGTCTTCATTGCTATATGATAGTGTCATAATCGTTGCTGTTTTTGTTTTGCAAAGTGGGCGCTATGACGAGAGTCATAGCGCCTATATATTAAAACGCGATTGAGGGTCAGTATGTTTTACATATCCGAATCGGCTCGGCATCAGAAGAGAATCTGGAGCGAGCCGCTGAGAGTCATGCCCTCAGAGGGCAATCCCGGAAGAATGATCTCGTTGTGGCCCAGGATATTGCGGGCGTGCACGCCCAGTATGACATTCTTGACGCCCTTCATTTCGGGAAGTTGCCATTCGATGTCGGCGTTGAGACATGTGATGTCGGGCAGGCGGAGTGACGCGGGGTCGGCCTTCGGCGAGGATGCCGCGGCTCCGGTGTTGCCGCCTCCGGATATGCCCGATCCCGAACCCTGCGATATGCCTCCGGCTCTTGTGGATGTGTCGGCGGCAATCATCGGCGACCATATGCGGCGGACGCCGCGATATTCATAGCCGACTCCGATGGCGAGCGACTTGATCGGGCGCACGGTAAATCCGGCGTCAAGTATCCATCGCGGTCGGTCGGGGCCGTTGTAGACACCCGTTGTGGCATTCTGCGGCGTATATGATCCGTCGGCCTTGATATCGAGCCAATAAGCCGGGGTGTAGGCGAGTCTGACGGCCGCCGAGAGGCCGGATATATTATAGCGTTCGCGTCCGAGTCCATAGGTCGCAACGTCTGTCGCAGGGTCGCGAAGTTCGGGAAGCGGAATATTGCCGTAGAGGGGATTGCTGCGGAGCAGGAGCAAGCTCCATCCGTCGCCGGCCACATTGCGAGTGATTTTATACTGCAGCTCCACTTCGGCGTTGAAGCCTCCGAAGGGCTTGAGCGATGTGCCTATTCTGGCGTCGAGGGGAGAGAACACCGGGGTGGTTGACTGCAACTCAGGCAGGCAATAGAGATTGGCATCTACCGCCGACGCGAGGGTATGAAGTTCCTGGCCGCCTGTGACATGGATCCATCCTGTGGCCCGGTTGCCGTAGATATCGAATCTGACATCGGGCGACACGTGAAACAGGGCGTAATGCTCGTCGGGAGTGGTGGCATCGGCGTTGAATGTAAAGTCGAGGTTGGCTCCGGCGCGGAGAGTGACCATTCCGCTTCGCCAGCGATAGAAGGGTGATAGACGTAAATTGCCGTAATTGTCGACGGCTTTCGCATCATCGGCGGCAGAATAGAAGAGGCATTGCAGCGATGCGTCGGCTCCGAGATCGGATCCTTCGGCGAGTCGGCGCGTGTAGGCTCCGTCAAGGCGCAGCGATGACTCGCGAGTGGCGGTGCGGAAAGCGACGTGTCGGAAAGCGAGATTGGCATTCCAGAGATTGACTGACGACAGATCGCGGCGTGAAATGAATCCGACATTGAACGATGCGTCGTTGAGTGTCTGGGTGGGCATTTTTGTCCAATCGCCGTCAGGCCGGAGGGTCGGGATGGCGCTGTAATAATTGAACCATCCGAGTCGATATCTCACTCCGGCTTCGAGGCGCCCTATGCCGGTGAAGTTTTCCGAGAAACGGGCACCGATAGCTTCCTGATAGCTGAAGCGTTTGAAGCCGGGATAATCATCGGGCATCGGAGCGGGCGACCATGCTTTGTCGGCTGTGGCCGGATTCCATAGTGAGGTGGAGTTATGGCGCAGCCAAATTCCGAGGGTGCGTTGTTCGGAAGAGATTGCCTCATATCCGGCTTGAAGCGAAGCGTTGAGCCAGCTTCCGAGCCGCAGGTCGAGATAACCGCGCGGGGGAATGTCGGTGCGGTTCGCGCCATATGCAGTCGCCGGGATGGCGACCCCGGAGGGATAGAAATTGGCTTCAGTGCCGGAAAGTTCGTAAGGCACGTCACTTTCGAGGGTCGACAATCGTCGGCGTTCCGGGAGTCGGGAGAGTTTGTCGGGATAGAGTATCTCCTTATTATAAGTGCCCTCTACTTCCAGCGACTCCTTAAGCTGGGCATCGGCGATGGAAGGGGTGAGAATGGCGGCGACCGCCGCCATGGAAGCGGCGATTCTCTTGGGGAGATATATCGTATTGACTGGAATGATTGACATATGCGGATAGAAGAATAGGGAGAAGAGAGGTGATTATTTGAGTCGATTGTCGATCTCGCGGGTGATGTCGGGTTCATCACCCGGATAATTGCGGCGCAGACTGCGGAGATATTCTCTGGCTGTGGCTTCTTGTCCGAGAGCTGTATAGGCGTCGGCCTGGACGATAAATCCGCGAGCGAGCCAATAGGTCTGTCCGGTGCCGGATTCGGTGAATTCTTTTATGAAATCGAGAGCCTCTTGTGGTCGGTCTGATTCGAGCAGCCATTCTCCGAGAGCGACGGCGCTTCGCGCTCCGAATTCCGACCAAGGATTGGCTGCGAGCTCGCGCAACTTCTTTTCGGCCGCTTTTCGGCGAGAGGCGTTACCCTCGTGCAGATCGGCTTCCGCGAGATAGAAATCGGCCTCCTCGACGGCATCTGCCGGTGCTCCGCCGGAGTCGCGCAGGCGTCGGGCATAGTCGGTGCGCACGCCCGAGTTGTCGGCGGTGCGCATGATTCCGATATAGGCTTCGGTGGAATATTCTGCGCCGCCACGTTTTTCGAGCTCACGATAAGCGGCCAATGCGTTGCGCGAGTCATTGGCGTCATAATAATGGCGAGCGATCATCGACCACGCCTCCGGGCTGTGGAGGCCGTCGGGATAATCGTCGAGATATCCTTTAAGCGGGGCGATCGACGACGGGTTGTCGAGATACTCGCGCTCCGCCACATTATAGGCGAGAGAATCGAGTTCGGAGGCATCGACGGAGAACCCGGGTATTGTAGAAAGGAAATCGGCGTATTCACCGAGACGATGGCGGTCGGCATAATAATCGCGCAGTTCGCGGTCGGCGATCCGGGCCTGCTCCGACGATGGCCAACGGCGCATCACTTCGCGATAGGCTTCGGCACCGCCATCGGCATCGCCCGAGGCGGTCAGCGCCGCGCCCATACCGAGGCGTGCGCGAGGCGCGGCGGGATCGACGGGGTAGAGGTCGAGCATCCGACCGTAGGCTGCGGCGGCTTCGGCGTTGCGGTTGTCGGCCACGTATGTGTCGGCAAGTTCGGTCAGAGCGTTGGGGAGCCATCGCGAATCGGCATAGATGCTTTCGAATCGCTTGAGCTCATTGATCTTGCCCGATAGATTGCCTTCGATTCCGAGAATCTGGGCATAGCGGTAGGTGGCGTAATCAGCCCCTTGACCCTCCGAGCGGAGAGAGGCGAAATCCTGTTTCGCCCCGGCGTAATCACCGGCATAATATTTGCAGTCGGCAATGCGAAGGAGCGCGTCGCGCTTCATGTCGGAGGGTAGATTGACCGAAGATCCGAGCAACGAGGAAAACGCAGTTGAAGCATCGCGGAACTTATTCTGCATCAGTCGGGCATAGCCCAGCGAATACTTAGTGTGAGCCGCGTTTTCGGCCGCGCGTCCCGAGCGGTCGGCCTGCGCGAGATATTTTTCGGCTTCAGCATATTCGCCGAGATCATAGAGAGCGTCGCCGAGCCAAATCATTGCCTGGGTTCTCACTCCCTGATCGGCGCCGGAGATGTCGACGCAGCGGCGCAACAGCCGCGAGGCCTTGGCCGGATTTCCGGCTGAAAGCTGCGATGTGCCTCCGGCGTAGAGGATCGACTGCAGCCGACGATTGTCGTCGTCCGACGGACGGCGTATACGTTCGGCGACACGCAGGGCGTTGTCGTAGTCGCCGTTGTTGAAATAAAGAGTCGAAAGATGGCGTTCGATGACCGGAGCATATTCCGAATCCGGATAATTGCGGATAAATTCCTCCAGCATGCCGACATTCGAGTCAAAGGGGATATTTCCCCCGCCGGCTCTGGCCGCGACATAGTTATAGAGAGCCTTTTCGGCGACGCGGTTGTCGTAGTTCATGCGATAGGCGCGCTCGAAATTGATAGCGGCGGCCGAGGGATCATGTTCGGCGGCGAATATCTGTCCGAGATATAGCGACGCGCCCTGGCCGATGGCGTCGGTGTCGGCCACAATACGCTCGAAGCAAGCGCGGGCTTTCTGCAGATCGGAATTGTCGTAGAGGCAAACACCAAGAGCATAGAGTGCGTCGTGGGAAGCGTCGTCGCCGGCCTGATCCACATATTTTTGCAAATCCTTGCGTGCGCGGGAATAATCCTTCATTTCATATCGGCTCATGCCGAGGATTCGGAGAGTCGGCAGAGCGAGTTCGGGCGCTGTGTCGGCCTCGAGGAGAGAGGCGGCCATGGAAGCGGCCTTTTTCCATTCCCCTTTTCGGAAATAGATCTGGGCGATGTAATAATCCGGATCCATTCCTTGTCGGCGGTCGGCCGGGGAGATCACCCGATTCAGCTCGGAGAAGAGGTCGAGGGCCTTTGAATCGGCGCCCTCCACATAATATATATAAGCTTTATAGAAGCGTGCCTGCAGAGCGCAATCGCCCGACTTCGATATCGAGTCAAGCAGCGGGAGGGCTTCCTCATAGAATCCGCATTTGATCATGCAGAGGGCTTCGCGGAACGTGTAGAGATCGCGGCTGTCGGCATCGAGCACAGTCAGATCGATAGCTTTATAGATCTCCAGCGCGTCGCTCCATTCATGAGCGAAGAAATGGAAGTCGGCTGTGATTAGTCGAGCATCGGTCGCGTCTTTGGAGGCGGGATATCGGGTGATATACTCTTCAAGTATCTCGCATCCCTCGGGGAGATCAGCCTTGAAGCAGGCGCTTCCGAGAAGGAATAGAAAATCCTGCATCTCTTCGGGGGGAAGAGGAAGCTCGGAAGCTGTGGCCACAGCGCGGAGTTCGTCGACTGTAGCTCGATAATTTCCTTTGTCATAAAGTTCGGCGGCCAGGCGGAGCCGACTGCCGAGAGTCGAGGAAGCGACGGCACGCGGCGCGGCGTCGACCGCGACTGCGGGATCGGCCGGAGGAAAGGCCGAAGCTGATAATGAAGCCGCCAGCAATATGGCTGGAATATATATATGTCTCAATTTTTCCGGATTTGGTAAAGAACTGTCATAAACGGGTGAAATTGCCCGGTTTTCAGCAGTTTCTTAAAAAACGGTTGAATTTTAAAATATTGCGCATCGGCGGGAGTCAGGCGTCGTCATTGCAGGCGTCGCGTACGACTTCGGCTACTCTTTCAGAAGATATTCCTTTCAGGCAATAATAGTCGCCCTGCATGCAGGGGCGATTGCCAAACACCGAGCAAGGCCGGCATGTCATGTCGAGCTGGATGATGTCGGAATCTCTGAGGGCGGCCGGCCGGAATCCGCAGTAGGGGTGGGTAGCGCCCCAGATGCTGACGACCCGGGTGCCGACCAAAGTGGCGAGATGCATATTGGCCGAATCCATCGAAAGCATCACGTCGCAGTGTGCGATCAGAGCCATTTCGGCAGGGAGTCCGATTCTCGCCGAGGCCATGTTGACGATGCTTTCCGGCTTGAAAGGAAATTCGGAGCTGAGGATATCGCGCCATTTTTCGATGGTGGCTTCTTCCTCGGGGCCGAATCCGAACAGGATCAGTCGGCAGCCATAGATTTTATTCATCATATGGGCGAGAGCCAACACCATATATTTTTCGGGGTAGACCTTTCCCGGATGTCGGGCGAAGGGAGCGATGGCGATCCATTTCTCTCCGTCGCGGCGCGGGAGGATGGCATTGGCGAAAATCTCCGGATCGGGAAGAGTAGGGAACACCGATTTAAAACGGCCTTGTCCACGTGCGCCGGCTGCGGCCAGAGTCGCCGCATACCGTTGGCCCATTGGGGTCAGTTCGACAAGATGCTTATTGGATGAGCGGGTCAGCCGATAGCGGTCGAGTCGTCCTTTGTCGACCTTTGTCACTTTCACGCCGCCGAGCCGGAAAAACAGCCGCAGCATTTGAGTGCGCAACACGTCGTGGAGGTCGGCATATGCGCCGATGTCGTATTTATCGCGCAATTCGCGATATAGCCGTCGCATTCCGGCGAGGCCGGGATAATCGGCCGTGTCGATCGGGTGGATCACCAGATTCACCGGCGGATTGATGAATATAGAGGCCGGATGCTGCCGCGTCAGCATGATGAAGCGCCGGTCGGGATTCGACAGGCATGCGTCGTAGAGCGGGGGAAGGGTCATGGCCACATCTCCCAGAGCCGAAAACCTGCTGACAAGGATGTCCCTGCCCCGGGCCGGAGCAGGGACAATGTCAGACAATATGTGATCAGTCTTTTTTGCCATAAAGCACCGGATTGGTGGCCGGATCGTTATACATTTTCATCTGTCGATAGACCTTCATGTATTTTCGGCCGTGGGCGATATCATCGAGCAATGAATCGATGGCCGAGGTGAGGTCAGTGCGCTGTTCGAGGAGTACATCCAGTTTGGCGCGGCATCGCGCGATATGGTCGTCGGCTGCGTCGGGTCGTTCGGTCTCTTCTGTCATATGCCAGATCTTGAGAGCGAGGATCGAGAGTCGGTCGAGGGCCCATGCGGGAGATTCGGTGTTGATGGCGGCGTCGGGGAGGGGAGTGACGTCGGCATATTGCACATCCCGGAGATAGGAATCGAGTTGCTCGACCATGTCGGTGCGCACCTGATTTGATCGGTCGATTCTGCGTTTGAGGGCGAGAGCGGCTACAGGATCGATCTCCGGATCGCGGATGATGTCTTCCAGATGCCACTGCACGGCATCGACCCAGTTTTTTGCATACAACGTGGCTTCGATGCTCCCCTCGGGATAGGGATTTGCAATCGGATGGTCGACATTATCGGCCACATGATAATCTCTCACACTGCGTTCAAATATAGAGTAGGCTTCGGTAGCGTTCACTTCTTTCGGAATATTGGATATTGAAAATAGTTATTGTCGTTGACAGCGGAGTCTGTCAGTTGTCTTGAGAGCCTGCGCTGATGTAATCGTGGATAGCGCGGGCGGCTTTTCGGCCTGCACCCATGGCGAGGATGACTGTGGCGGCGCCGGTGACGGCGTCGCCGCCGGCAAAGACACCCGGGCGTGAGGTCGCGCCGTTGTCGTCGGCCACGATGCAGCCGCGGCGATTGGTGTCGAGTCCGGATGTTGTGTCGCGGATCAGCGGGTTGGGGCTTGTGCCGAGGGCCATAATGACCACATCGCAGTCAATTGTGAAATTGCTTCCCTCCTTGACCACCGGACTGCGGCGTCCCGACTCATCGGGCTCGCCGAGTTCCATCTCGACGCATTCGATACCTTTGACCCATCCCTGCTCGTCGGCGAGAATGCGCACAGGGTTGGTCAGCATCCGGAAGACGATGCCCTCCTCGCGGGCATGATGCACCTCCTCGACGCGAGCGGGCAATTCCGCTTCCGAACGGCGATAGACGATGACCGCTTCCGCGCCGAGGCGCCGGGCCGTGCGCACAGCGTCCATGGCCACATTGCCGCCGCCGACGATGACGGCGCGGCTGCCGGCATAGACCGGAGTGTCATAGGCTTCGTCATATGCATGCATCAGATTGGCGCGGGTCAGAAACTCATTGGCTGAGAAAACGCCGTTGAGGTTTTCTCCTTCGATTCCCATAAAGCGGGGGAGTCCGGCTCCCGAACCGACAAACACGGCGTCGAATCCCATTCGGTCGAGCAGATCGTCGACCGTCATTGTGCGTCCGATGACCACATCGGTCATAAATTTCACGCCCAGCCGCTTGACGGCTTCCACCTCTCGAGCCACGATACGATCCTTCGGCAATCTGAACTCCGGGATGCCATAGACGAGCACACCGCCGATCTTATGGAGCGCTTCAAACACTGTGACCTCATATCCGAGGCGGGCGAGATCAGAGGCGCATGCCAGGCCGGCGGGTCCGCTTCCGACGATAGCCACCTTCCTTCCGTTGGGGGCCGGGATCTCCACTTGGCGTTCATCGGCGTGGGCGATGCTCCAGTCGCCGACATAGCGCTCCAGTTTGCCGATGCCGACAGGCTCCGACTTAATGCCGAGCACGCAGGCTCCCTCGCATTGCGACTCCTGAGGGCAAACGCGACCGCACACAGAGGGGAGGCTGCTGTCGCGGGCGATCACTTCGGCGGCTCCCGCCTCATCGCCTGCGGCGAGGCGGCTGATGAAGCCGGGGATGTCGACATGCACCGGACAATGCTGCTGGCATCGGGCTATCTTGCAATTCAGGCATCGCGACGCTTCGCGGCGAGCCTCCCCGGCGTCATAGCCGAGGCAAACTTCTTCAAAATTACGGGCGCGGACTTCCGGATCCTGTTCGCGCACGGGGGTGCGAGGTAT
This sequence comes from uncultured Porphyromonadaceae bacterium, assembly GCA_947175695.1. Classification (GTDB taxonomy): domain Bacteria; phylum Bacteroidota; class Bacteroidia; order Bacteroidales; family Muribaculaceae; genus Lepagella. The sequence goes on along the minus strand of CAMWNT010000001.1, from coordinate 45,899 downwards.
TCTTTCAGCCATGGCACGTGCATTTATGATTGAGATTACGTTTGGTCTTCGGATTTTCGCGATACATATTCTGGCGGCGCATAGCCTCGTCGAAATCCACTTTATGGCCGTCGAACTCCGGGCCTTCGACACACGTGAAGCGTGTCTGCCCGTCGACAGTCACGCGGCAAGCGCCGCACATTCCCGTGCCGTCGACCATCAAAGCGTTGAGCGACACCATCGTCGGGATCTCATATTCTTTGGTGGTCATTGCCGCGAATTTCATCATGATCATGGGGCCGATGATGACGCAATGGTCGTAATGGCGCCCCTCTTCATCGATAAGTTTGCGGATAAGCCCGGTGACAAGGCCGTGATATCCGGCCGAGCCGTCGTCGGTGGCGAGATGCACTTCGGCCACTTTCTCCATCTCATCGACATACGTGAACAGATCCTTGCTGCGGGCGCCGATGATGACTTCCGGAGTGACGCCATGCTCATGCAGCCATTTTGCCTGGGGATAGACGGGGGCTGTGCCCACACCTCCGGCCACAAAAAGGATCTTCATATCGCGGAGCTTCTCCGGATCGATATCGATCAGATCCGAAGGGCGGCCGAGCGGGCCTGTGAAATCCAGGAAGCAGTCGCCTTCCGCGAGGGAATTTATCTTTTGGGAAGAATAGCCGACAGACTGCGTGACGATGGTGACAGTCCCGGCTTCGGGGTCATAGTCGCAAATTGTCAGCGGGATACGTTCAGACTCTTCGTCGACACGCACGATGACGAACTGCCCCGGCAGCGCCGAAGCCGCCACGAGCGGGGCCTCGACCCGCATCTCCGTAATGTTGGGCGCGAGATCGCGCCGGCTCACAATCTTAAACATTAAAGTCAGATAGAAACAGTTTAAGTTTAACTTTCATCCGCTCAAAGAGCTTTGGGAGCTTTGGGAGGATGGAAAGATTCTCGTTAAAGAAGCGGTTTTTTATTTAATCGTGATAAAATTCAAAACCGTTTCTTTGTCGGAAAATCCGTCATTCCGGAGCCGGGGTGATGGAGAGTATCCCCAAAAACGGAGCGCCACTCCGAATGAGGGCGCAGTCGCACTGATGGGGTGGGAAAACCGGACCCGTGAATGGAAAATTTTTCTCAAATATAAGATAAATTTGTCATTCACACAAATTTAAATTATTTTTGCATTTAAAATTATCGGCGCATTCCCCTCAACGGGGTGTGCGCCGGAGGTCCGCATTGCCCGATGCGACTTTCAAATTTTTAATCAAACATCTGATATTTAGTTTACTACAGGCATCACTCACAGCTCTGACGCCCTGCAAACAAAAAATAGATATGGCAACAAATCTTTTCGACAAAGTCAGCGAAGATATCCGCGCGGCGATGCTCGCCCGCGAGAAGGTGCGTCTTGAGGCGCTTCGTGGAATCAAGAAAGAATTCCTCGAGGCCAAGACGGCCAAAGGTGCCAACGGAGAGCTCTCCGACGACACTGCGATGAAAATTCTTGTGAAGATGGTGAAGCAGCGCAAGGAAAGCGCGGCCATCTACGCCGCCAACTCCCGTCAGGAACTGGCCGACAACGAGCTTGCCGAAGCGGCTGTGATCGAAGAATATCTCCCGCGTCAGCTTTCAGCCGACGAACTCAAGGAGGAACTTCGCGCGATCATCGCCGAGACCGGCGCCGAGTCAATGGCCCAGATGGGCAAGGTGATGGGCGTCGCCTCGAAGCGTCTCGCCGGCCGCGCCGAGGGCAAGGCAATCAATGCAGCCGTCAAAGAACTGCTTTCGTGAGTGAAACCGCCCCGCGGGGAGCTTCGCTCTCAAGAGGCGCAATGTAATAACTGATTTATACGAAATAAGAAAGTGCTTACACTTCAGACTATAAAAGAGAATCCCGAATTTGTCATCGAGCGACTTGCCGTCAAGGGATTCGACGGCCGTGCGGTCATCGCCGAAATCCTCGAAATCGACGCCGAGCGTCGTCGTCTTCAGGCAAAGACCGATTCCGACGCGTCGGAACTCAAGAAACTTGCCGCTTCGATCGCTATGCATATGAAAGCCGGCGAAAAGGAAAAGGCCGAGGAAGCCAAGCAGGAAGTGGCCCGCATCAAGGGTGCCACCAAAGGGCTGCAGGATCGTCTTGAGGAATGCCGCGTGAAGCAGATCGATCTTCTGCTGACTGTGCCCAACCTTCCCTGCGACGCCGTGCCTGCCGGACTGACAGCCGACGACAACGTGGTAGAGGCCACCGGCGGCCCCATGCCCGAACTTGGCGACGACGCACTTCCCCACTGGGAACTGGCCAAGAAATACAATCTGATTGATTTCGAGTTGGGCGTGAAAGTGACAGGCGCCGGCTTCCCCTTCTATATCGGCAAGGGAGCGCGTCTGCAGCGCGCCCTGATCCAATTCTTCCTCGACTCGGCCGGCGAAGCGGGCTACACGGAGGTCGAGCCTCCCTATGTGGTCAACGCCGCATCGGGTTATGGCACAGGCCAGCTCCCCGACAAAGAAGGACAGATGTATCACGTCACAGTCGACGATCTCTACCTCATCCCGACAGCCGAAGTGCCCGTCACCAACATCTATCGCGACGTGATCATCCCCGAGGCTGAACTTCCCAAGATGAACTGCGCCTATTCTCCCTGCTGGCGTCGAGAGGCCGGCAGCTACGGCAAAGATGTGCGCGGCCTCAACCGCCTCCATCAGTTTGACAAAGTGGAGATTGTACGCATCGAAAAGCCGGAGAATTCCTATGCCGCCCTCGAAGATATGAAAGCCCATGTGCAGAGCCTTCTCGATCGTCTCGGCCTCCCCTGGCATATACTTCGTCTCTGCGGAGGCGACATGTCGTTCACATCGGCCATCACATTCGACTTCGAAGTGTGGAGCGGCGCTCAGAAGAGATGGCTCGAAGTGTCGAGTGTGTCAAACTTCGAGACCTACCAGGCCAATCGTCTGAAATGCCGTTATCGTGACTCTCAGAAGAAAATCCACCTCTGCCACACACTCAACGGCTCGGCCCTCGCGCTTCCCCGCATCATGGCCGCGTTGCTTGAAAACAACCAGACTCCCGAGGGAATCATCGTCCCCGAGTGTCTGCGCAAATACACAGGCTTCGACATCATCAACTGAGCCGCCCAACGCTAATATCGGCATGGAAGCGCCGGGAGCAACTCCTCGCGCCTCCACTGCCGGAAAAACGATACGACTATGAGCGACAACAACTATCCCCGCTACATCTCCAAGGAGGAAAAGAAGATTCCCATCGACGATCCCTCCGGAAAATGGACCGACCTCACCCTCCTGCCCGAATGGGAGGAGAAGTTCTATGACATCTATACGGTCAAGAAACATGGCAAGTGGGTCATGCTCAAGGCTCTCAAAAAAGAGTTTGCCAATGACCCCGCCTATCGAGAGATGCTCGAGAAAGAGTTTGAGACACGCTATAATCTTGCCCATCCGAATATTGTGATGGTCAACGACTTCGAGGAGATACCGGGGCTCGGGACGGCTATCATCACCGACGACGTCTACGGCTATAGCCTGCGACGCCTGATCGATGAGAAGCGACTGACGCCCAGAATCGTGCATCGCCTCCGCACCCAGTTGCTCGACGCTCTTGACTATATCCAGGAGAATCATATAGTGCACTATCCGATCACTCCCGATTCGATCATATTCACCGAATATAACGAAAACCTCAAGCTCATCAACGTCGGCTACGACCAGATGGATTCCCTCTCCGAGCAAGACACTCAGAGTGATATCGAAAGCTATGGCAAAGTGCTCCTTGAAGTGCTCGACAATCTCCCCGAGTCGCTGCCGCATCTGCGGCGTGTGGCCAACAAGGCGCTCGACCGCAGCCATCCCTACAAGAGCATAATGGATCTGCAACTCGATATGCATCGTCGCTCGTCGACGGTGGTCTATTTGCTTCTGGCCGCGTTCATAGTCATTATTCTCCTCCTCGTGTTTTTCTTAGTGTCACGATAATATTCAGAAACGGTTGAATCCGAAACTGTTTCTTATAATCGCTTAAATGATTGAAATAAAGCAATTAAATACCGACAGGAAGAGTTTGTCGAAATTTGTCAAGTTCGGCATTGATCTTTATAAGGGGAATGAATTTTTCGTTCCGCCGCTAGTCATCGACGAGCTTGCCACACTCGATCCTTCCCGCAATCCCGCATTCGACTTCTGCGAAGCCGATTACTTCATGGCCTATCGCGACGGTAAGCCTGCCGGCCGCATCGCCGCGATCATCAATCATCAGGTCAACGAATCGTCGGGCGAAAAAGCGGCCCGCTTCGGATTCATCGATTTTATCGACGATGAGGATGTCAGCCGCGCCCTGCTGACCGCTGTCGAAGTCTGGGCCAAGGCAAAGGGAATGAAGAAAGTGATCGGCCCGCTGTCGTTCACCGATCTTGATAAAGAAGGGTGTCTTATTGAAGGATTCGACCAGCTCTCCACGATGGCTACGATCTACAACTACCCCTACTATTCGCGTCATATCGAAAAGCTCGGATATAAAAAGGAATCCGACTGGGTGGAATTTCTTATCGCCATCCCCGACAGCATCCCCGAAAAGCATCTCAGAATAGCCGAGATCGTCAAGAAGAAATTCGGCCTCAGAGTTGTCAAATACACTTCGCGCAAGAAGCTCAAAGACGACTATGGTCGCAAACTCTTCCATCTCATCAACGACGCCTATAAGGATCTCTATCAGTTCTCGCGCCTCTCGGAGCGCCAGATCGACAAATATATCGACGAATATCTCAATCTGCTCGACCTTGACCTGGTGACGCTTATAGTCGACAGCGCCGACGAGCTTGTCGGCGTCGGCATCTCGATGCCCTCGATGAGCCGCGCGCTTCAGAAATCGAAAGGCCGCTTCTTCCCGCTCGGATGGTATCATCTGCTGAAAGGGCTGAAGGGTAAAAACGACCGTGTCGATCTCCTGCTTGTCGGCATACGCCCCGAATATCAGTCGAAAGGGGTCAACGCGCTGCTATTTGTCGACCTCATTCCGCAATATCAGAAAAAAGGATTCAAATTTGCCGAATCCAATCCGGAGATGGAGACCAACGCGAAAGTGCAGAATCAATGGGAGGCTTTCAATCCGAAGCTTCACAAGCGCCGTCGCTCATTTGTCAAACATCTATGATCCCGTCGCGACATGAGCAGCAGTAAGAAGTCATCGGCCGGAAGTGTTGGCGATCTATCGGCGCGGCGTGAACGTCCGACGCGTTCGGGCGCGGAAAGCGTAATGCCCTATGATGAATCCGAGTCAAAGGGGAAGCAGGTGGAGACGATGTTTGATTCGATCGCCCCGGCCTACGACCTGATGAACACCATCATGAGTCTCGGCATGTGTGTGCGCTGGCGCAACCGCGCACTTGACATGGCGGCGCGGATTATGGACGCCTCGCCACGGAGCATTCTGGATGTCGCCACCGGCACAGGCGATGTGGCCTTCGCCCTCCACGCGCGCTATCCGGAAGCCCGCATCTCCGGCATAGATCTTTCCGAAGGGATGCTGCGCATCGCCCGCGAAAAATCCAAAGAAATCCAAGGCTCGGAAAATATCGAGTTCCGCCAGGGCGACTCGCTTGCGATCGGCTACGCCGACGCGTCGTTCGATCTTGTCACTGTGGCCTATGGCGTTCGCAATTTCGAGAATCTCGAAAAGGGTTACTCCGAAATGTTGCGTGTGCTCAGGCCGGGCGGCGTCATCTGTGTGGTCGAGCTGTCGATGCCCGCTTCGGCTCTGCCGCTTCTTTTCTATAAGGCCTATACACGCGGCGTCATTCCGCTGGCCGGACGCATTGTCAGTGGCGACCCTCGCGCATATTCCTATCTTCACGAAAGCATAGAAGCTGCTCCGCAGCGCGATGCGATGACTTCGATTATGAGCCGTGCCGGATTTGTCGGCGCCGAATGGAAATCGCTCATTCCGGGAGTCGTCACGATATATACGGCGCGCCGCCCCTGACGGCGCGCTGCCAATTCCCGGGGGATATGTCGCGTCCGCAGCGGGGCGGCAATTCCCGGATCAACCAAACGAAATGAATCGCAAGGACTTTGAAATAATGGCTCCCGTAGGGAGCGAGGAATCATTGAGCGCCGCCATAGCGGCCGGCGCCGATGCCATCTACTTCGGCATCGAAGGCCTCAACATGCGCTCGCGATCGAGCTCCAACTTCACCATCGACGACATGCGCCGCATCGCCGCGCAGTGTGACGCCGCGGGAGTGAAGACTTATCTGACAGTCAACACTATAGTCTACGACGCCGACATGGAGAAAATGCGCTCCATCATCGACGCCGCCAAAGAGGCCGGCATATCCGCGATCATCGCATCCGATATCGCCGCCATCATGTATGCCCGCGAGATCGGACAGGATGTGCATATCTCGACGCAAGTGAATATCTCGAATATAGAGGCAGTCAGATTCTACGCCCGCTATGCCGACGTGATGGTGCTCGCCCGCGAACTCTCGATGGAGCAGGTGAAGGCAATCTCCGATGCCATCCGCAGCGAGAATATCTGTGGCCCCTCGGGCGAAAGAGTTCGCCTGGAGATGTTCTGCCACGGCGCTCTCTGCATGGCTGTCAGCGGAAAATGCTATATGAGCCTGCATCAGATGAATTCATCGGCCAATCGCGGCGCATGCAATCAGATATGCCGTCGATCGTATGAAGTGACCGATCGTGAGACAGGCGAACAATTGGCCGTCGAAAACCAATATATCATGTCGCCCAAGGATCTGAAGACGATCCATTTCCTCAACAAGATGGTCGACGCCGGAGTGAGTGTGTTCAAGATCGAAGGACGCGCGCGCGGACCGGAATATGTGGCCGAGGCCACCCGCTGCTACTCCGAGGCGCTGACCGCCATCTGCGACGGCACATACTCCGAAGATAAAATCGCCGAATGGGACTCGCGCCTCGCGCGGATCTTCAACCGCGGATTCTGGGATGGCTACTACATGGGGCAGCGTCTCGGCGAATGGAGCTCCAAATACGGCTCCTCGGCCACCCGAGTCAAGCGCTATATCGCCAAGGTCAACCGCTATTTCCCGCGCCTCGGCGTCGGCGAATTCACGATGCTCAGCGGCGAACTCCGCCCCGGCGACGAAGTGATCATCACCGGCCCCACCACCGGTGCGCTCATCTTCAAGGCCGAAGAGCTGCGACTCGAATACGATCCTGTGGCAGTGGTCAAAAAAGGGGATGTCTTCGCAATGCCTGTGCCCGAAAAGATCCGCCTCTCCGACCGTCTCTATCTCTGGGAGCCCGTCGCTCCCAAAGGCGTTGCGCCCGCTTCCGACTCCGAAAAAGAATAGCAACCGAAGCGGCGGTCAATGAGTGTGGATGATACGCGTTGCAGCGCCTTGGCGCGGCGCTGCAAGGTGTAAATATCCGACAATATAAGCTTTAGAAACTTAAATAAAATCAATATACAGTGGCTTTAAAATGTGGAATCGTAGGTTTGCCCAATGTCGGCAAATCCACTCTTTTCAACTGCCTGAGCAACGCTAAGGCACAGTCTGCTAACTTCCCTTTCTGCACGATCGAACCGAATGTCGGGGTGATCACAGTGCCCGACGACCGACTGACGAAGCTCGTCGAGATGTGTAATCCGAAATCGACGGTGCCCGCTACGGTGGAGATCGTCGACATCGCCGGCCTCGTCAAGGGAGCGTCGAAAGGGGAGGGCCTTGGCAATAAATTCCTTGCCAATATCCGCGAGACCGACGCCATATTGCACGTGCTTCGCTGCTTCGACGACGACAATATCACTCACGTCGACACTACAGTCGATCCTGTGCGCGACATGGAGATCATCAACTATGAGCTCCAGATCAAAGACCTCGAGACAATCGACAATCGCCTCGCAAAGACAGAAAAGGCCGCCAAGACCGGTGGCGACAAGACTGCAAAACTCCAGACCGAAGTGCTCCGCGCCTATAAAGAGGCGCTCGAGCAGGGCCGCCCGGCCCGCAGCGTGAGCTTCGAGACCAAAGATGAAGAGAAATACGCCCGCGAACTCTTCCTGCTGACCAATAAGCCGGTGCTCTACGTCTGCAACGTCGACGACGCATCGGCCGTCAGCGGCAACGAATATGTGGAGCGAGTGCGTCAGGCGATCGCCGGCACCGACTCCGACCTGATGATCGTAGCCGCCAAGACAGAGAGCGAGATCGCCGAGCTCGACACCTGGGAAGAACGCGCCGAATTCCTGCAGGAGATCGGATTGGAAGAATCCGGCGTCAGCCGTCTGATCCGCGCGGCCTACCGCCTGCTCGATCTTCAGACCTACTTCACGGCCGGTCCGGACGAAGTTCGCGCCTGGACCTTCATGCGCGGCACAAAGGCTCCGCAGGCCGCCGGCATTATCCACACCGACTTTGAGAAAGGCTTCATCCGCGCCGAAGTGATCAAATACGACGACTTTGTAGCTCTCGGATCGGAGACAGCTGTCAAAGAAGCCGGCAAAATGGCCGTCGAAGGGAAAGAATATGTGGTCAACGACGGCGACATCATGCACTTCCGCTTCAATGTGTGATTATCAACGCTAACGTCCCGGCGCCAACGATCTGTCGGCGACACCGTTGAATACAAAACAAGCGCGTCAGTCCCGCATGGAGCTGACGCGCTTTTATAATATTCCAAAGCGATGACGAAGCTTACTTGCCGGCTTCCGAATCCTTCTTGAGGATATCGCGGATCTCGGTCAGGAGTACTTCCTCCTTGGTCGGAGCGGGCTCCGGCTCGGGAGTGGGCTCGGCCTCCTTCTTCTTAAGCTTCATTGCAAAACGGAGAGCAATGAAGATCGAGAAGGCGATGATAAAGAAATCCACCACATTCTGGATAAAGAGGCCGTAATTGACGGCGACTTCTTCGACAGCTGCCACGCCGTCGCGGGCCGGCTGCGCCGCCGTGATGACATACTTCAGATTCTTATATCCGGAGCCGCCGGTGCAAAGCGAGATGACAGGCATGATGATGTCATTGACCAACGACGACACAATCTTGCCAAACGCGCCGCCGACGATAACGCCGACAGCCATGTCGATCACATTGCCCTTAAGGGCAAAATCCTTAAAATCACTTAAAAATTTACTCATATGACGATAACTTTAGTTAGAAATTAGTTATAGCAATGGGAGGCTACCGGCGCATGCCGGAAAGCAATGGGGCCATAGCGCCCCGCCGCTCCCCGGCCATCCCCCCCTAAAGCGGGATAAAAACCCGCCTCCGGCTTCCCGAAACGGAAATTTTTAACTTCAGACTGCGAAAATAGAAAAATTTTTGCTAATTTTGCAGTTGTAAGCCGAAGAATGTCCTCGCGCTTACGAAGAATTCAGGTAAAAAAATCCGCTTCCGCATCGCCTCAGATATTTGAAGGCAGCTTAACAAACTGAGATGCAGCTGAAAAGCAAAGCTTGTCCGCACTCTGTCTCAGGATGAGAAGCTAAATATATAACAATCAAAATCCGAAAATATCGGAGCGACGCAAAGAAAACGCGATAAAACGATAAACATCCAAATCAAGACCCAAACAAACCCAAATAACAAACAATCACAAAAATGACTAAAATCGGTATCAACGGCTTTGGCCGTATCGGACGTTTCGTGTTCCGTGCCTCTACAAAAAGAGAGGATCTCGAGGTAGTAGCTATCAACGACCTTCTTCCCGTCGACTACATGGCTTACATGCTCAAATACGACACAATGCACGGTCGTTTCGACGGCACTGTCGACTATGATCTGGAGAAGAGCCTCCTGATCGTCAACGGCAAGCCCATCCGCGTGACTGCATGCCGCGACCCCAAAGAGATCAACTGGGCTGAGGTAGGCGCAGAATACGTGGTTGAATCCACCGGCCTCTTCCTCACAAAAGAGAAAGCACAGGCTCACATCGAAGCCGGCGCCAAGTATGTCGTAATGTCGGCTCCCTCGAAAGACGACACTCCGATGTTCGTAGTAGGCGTTAACCAGGCATCTTACGTGCCCGGCACTCAGATCGTGTCTAACGCATCCTGCACAACTAACTGTCTCGCTCCGATCGCTAAGGTTCTCAACGAGAACTTCGGCATCAAGGAAGGCCTCATGACTACAGTTCACTCCACAACTGCCACTCAGAAGACAGTTGACGGTCCCTCGATGAAGGACTGGCGTGGTGGTCGTGCCGCTTCCGGCAACATCATCCCCTCTTCCACCGGTGCTGCCAAGGCTGTGGGCAAGGTTATCCCCGAGCTCAACGGCAAGCTGACAGGTATCTCGATGCGTGTCCCCACTCTCGACGTATCTGTTGTCGACCTTACTTGCAACCTCGAGAAGCCCGCTTCGAAGGAAGCTATCTGCGCTGCCATGAAGGCTGCCGCTGAAGGCGAACTCAAGGGTGTGCTCGCTTACACTGAGGACGCAGTTGTAAGCTCCGACTTCCTCGGCGACGCTCACACTTCGATCTTCGACGCAACTGCCGGCGTTTATTTGACCGACACTTTCGTTAAGGTTATCTCTTGGTATGACAATGAGATCGGCTACTCCAACAAGGTGCTCGACCTCATCTCCTACATGAAGAAAGTCAACGGCTAATCAGCCTCAACCAATCTAAAGAAAGCGCTCCGCCTTCGGGTGAGAGCGCTTTTTTTTTGCGTCTTGCCGCGGCGATGAAAGCCGGCTCCGATCCTACTCCCATTCCGGTCAACTCGCCGATGTGCTACTTAAAACAGTTGCCGATTACATTAAAAATCCTCTTCTCTGCTGAGTGTGCCGGAGCCCGAAATGACCAAAATTGCTCCGAATTGACAAAAAGCAACCAAAATGCCTATTCAACACATGGCGATTATACGTGCAGACTATATGCGCGTCATGACATGCAAAGCAAATATAATGCAAGCGACATGGAAAAGCTGACAAAATGCCAACTTTCAAAATGATATAATATTGTGGAAAAGTGCCCAATTTTTAATTTAATGATAAAAATTATTATGTTATATAACATTTTTCAGTTAAAAAGTTTTGCAATTAGTAAAATTTTTATGATATTTGCATTGGTAATGTGACTCACCCCTCCGGCCAAAGGCAATCACGCACAGTAATTGCCGGCAACCTGATTAAAGATTTGGTCATTTGTCAATAGCAACAATAGTTTGGCCCGGGGGTGGTAATGAATGGCTTTATAGATATTGATTCAAGGCAAATTTTAAAACTGTGGGATACAGAATAGCCTCATTTGGTTTAATTGACGCTCATTCCGGACTCTCCTGCCGAGAGTCTGTGAATGGGGTCAATTCTCCGACCGAATGATTGTTTGGTTGAATATTGGTAAGAGTATCGCCGTCGGCCGCTATGAGGGCCGATATCCAAAACGGGATTATCGTCAACGGCGACGATACAAAAAAAGCGACCACACCGCGAGGTGTTGCCGCTTTTTTTTCGCCCGGCTGCTCCGGGATCCGATCGCGACAGCTGCTTTGCATGTTATATCGATCGCGGCCGTCAGTATCGGCAAAAAGCCATGCCGTGCCGGCGATTTTAAGTCGAATACATTCAATTTTGGTTGAAAGTGCTCTTTGGAGAGAGCACTTTCGGATGAAAATGCTCTTTCCAAACAACACTTTTGGGGTAAAAGTGTTGTTTGGAAAGAGCATTTTTGCTAAATTTGCAAAAAAATTGAAATGGAAAATCTAATACGCATATCGCATAGACTTGTAAGTCAGATTGATACCACACTCCATCGCTATCTTTATGACCAAATTAGTTGGGACGCAAAGCTGGTAATGATTAAAGGTGCGCGAGGCGTTGGCAAAACCACAATGTTGCTACAAAGGATAAAGGAGCAGTTCGGACTTTCCGAGAAGGCTTTATATGTCTCTTGCGACAATATGTGGTTTACCGACAACAGTCTTCTTAGTCTTGTGGAATGGCATGAGTCACACGGAGGCACCCATCTTTTCCTTGACGAGATACATCTCTATGAAGGCAACTGGCAGCGGGAACTTAAAAACATCTATGACAGTTATCCGAACTACCATGTTGTCTTCACGGGCAGCTCCATCATACACCTTGACGCGGCTCTGGCTGATCTTAGCCGCCGTTGCCTCCCATATCGTCTTTATGGGCTGTCATTCAGAGAATGGTTGAAATTTATGGGAATAGCGGATATAGATCGGGTCAGTCTGGAGAATATATTGTGCGCCCATACCAAAATAGCATGGGATATAATGGGTGAGCTTGGCGATAGAAAGGTGTTGTCATTGTTTGAGCAATATCTTGGAAAAGGGTATTACCCTTATTTTAAGGCAGTCAGTGAGGAGGGGAGCTATTATGGTCGCGTAGAGCGAAGTGTTGATACTACAATCATGCGCGATCTTCCTGCGGCAGAGTCTCTTGAATATGAGACACTTTACAAGCTTCGGAAGTTGCTTTACGTCATGTCGACCGAAGTGCCGTTCAGTCTTAATGTGCAGTCGCTGAGTCTGAAGATACAGGTGTCGCGCAATACGATAATCCGTATGTTTGAGTTGCTTGACAAGGGTGCGGTGCTCCGGAGTCTTCATAGCGGCTGGCGTTCTCCAAAATCAGTTGCAAAGCCGGAGAAAATACTGTTTGACAACACCGACATAATGGCAGCTTTGAGCAGCTTGAATGAGATTGGCACAGTGCGCGAGACATTCGTGGCGTCGATGCTTGTCGCCGACCATAAAGTGAACGAGCCGCAAGTCGGTGATCTATTTGTAGATGAAAAGTATCTGTTTGAAATAGGAGGCAAAAACAAACAATATAAGCAGATTGCCGGTTTGCCGGATAGCTATGTGATTGCCGATGACACGGAGACCGGCTTCGGCAACAAAATACCCATGTGGCTCTTTGGCTTTCTTTATTGATGCAAGTAAGTGTTCAAGATTTGAATTACTTTAATTTGCACAGTTCAAGGATTTGGCTTATTTTTGCAGTGTCATTCCACGGACTGACAAAGACATATCGGTAAACAAAGAACGTTTTGCTTATCTTGCAAAAGAAAACCTGAGAAATTTTCAACGTACGCAAGAGATAACAAGGCGGTTCTCGCGCTATATAGCGTGGGCTGCACTTTCATATCTCGCGTACACGGTTTTCTCAGGACCCTCTTTTGGAGATGTGGCGGACCAGTCCACGTTTTTTTATCCTATTATTCCCGGTCGATGGGACTGTAAGACCACTAATCATAACATCGTGTATGAGAAAACTTTTTATCTTAATTTTCGTTATGGTGAGCGTTGCTTTCGCGGCATCGGCACAGCTTGGCGAAAAGACTACGTTCGGCCTTAGAGCCGGAATGGGATTCGGTGGATTTTCATCGTCTGACGCTTATCGACTGCTTGGTGGTACAAGTGCAAGTAACTGGAACATTGACAACAAGCGTAAAGTCACTTACAATGTCGGTGCTATTGTCGACATTCCCGTGTATCGCAGATGGGGCCTTTCCATGCAGACCGGTCTTTGGTTCACTGAGCGCCACTCTACTTTTGAAGGAGTCAACGCAAACAGTTCATCGACCAAACGCAATCTTGACATAAAGGCCATGTACCTCCAGCTTCCGGTGGAACTCGGCTATCATTACAACTTCAAGGTAGTGAATGTGCAGGCGCTTTTCGGCCCCTATTTGGAGTATAGAGTAGGCGCCGGAAAGTCAGAAAGCTACGTTTCTACGGGTGGTGGCACTCATGGCAAGAGTGACACGTTCTCTGACAAGGACAGCAACTTTGCATGTGGTCTTACATTCGGCGTGGGTGCCGAATACAAACACGCCTATCTGGGTATCAAGTACGATCTTGGACTAATCAACTACTACAGCAGTAGCAATAATAATCGCAAAGACAAAAACAAACTGGATTTGAAAGGCAGCATGTTCAGCATCCTGCTTGGTTGGGACTTCTGACCCTATTGACGTCTTCCCATTACGGGCCTTTCCGCACTATAGGCGTGAAAGGCCCGTTTTATTATCGCGGATGTGTCACGCGGAGACAAATACTGTTATTATTCCATCCACCCAAAGGTCATTTTCGGTGCTTTCTATCCGAATTCTTTACAGAGAGCACTTTGGGCTCCACTGCGAAAGTTTTTGCAATGTTTTATTTTTAAGTAAAATATTTGCCGTATCTTGGCGTTATAATAACAAACGCAATAAACTACAATATGAGTGAAGTTGAACTTTTCCTGATAAATGACGGAGAGAATTGCACCATCTACACATTGCAATTCCTCCGGGATATGGAATCCGAATTTGAGAAATTCATTACCAAATTCAGGGATGATGCCGAATATAGTGAGGATTACGCCCGCATTGCGGCTTTTGTGACACGTATAGCGCAGACCGGAGCGTTGGAGCGTTACTTCCGAAACGAAGGCAAAATGAGCGACTCGGTTGTAGCCCTCCCTGTCACATCGTCAAAACTACGGCTCTATTGTCTACGTCTTTCCGACAAAATTCTTGTACTTGGCAACGGAGGAATCAAAAAAACGCGTCGTTACGAGGATGACCCCATATTAAGTGGCTATGTCATGACGCTACAAAAGTTTGAGGAACTTCTTAGGCAGGGAGTGGCAGACGGCAACGTAAATATCACTGAATCCACAATAGAAACCGATAATATTTTTGAGCTATGAAGAGGACTGCCAAATCTCTTGAAGAAATGTTAGGTTCTATCCCGGAGCGGATACAGCGGGAGGTCGATCTTTCATTTCAAATATCTGACCGCATCTATAATTTGATGCAGGAGCGCGGTCTTTCGAAGAAACAGTTTGCCGATGCTCTTGGAAAACGTCCGTGTGAAGTCACCAAGTGGCTAAGCGGGCAACACAATTTCACGATCTCCACCCTTGCTATGCTTTCCTCATTCTTCGGTCAGCCGATAATTATTGTTGGATAATCGTTAGCAAATTAAGAGGGTGTTTGAATTTAACACGATTAAAGGAAGTTGACTCTTCGGAGGGAATCTTTCCATCCAAGATATCATCCGACATAAGGGGAGTGAGGGGAGCTGGATGGAAATGACAGCGCCCTGCAATCTGAAAGATTGCAGGGCGCTGTCATTGGAGCGGAGAGGACGGGATTCGAACCCGTGGTAGGATTGCTCCTACGTCAGTTTAGCAAACTGGTGGTTTCAGCCACTCACCCACCTCTCCTTATTGTGTCGCCCCGATGGGGTCGACGATAGGATGGAGCCTCGGAATATCGGAGTCCGACTCCCTTAGCGACTGCAAAGTTAATATCTTTTTTTGCTTTTTCCAAATATTTTCCCTCTTTTTAGCTATTTTTTTGTATCTTCGCATCGGTTAGCATTACCAACAACGTATTCAAATACTTCATAAGGCGCCGGATTCGATTTGTATCGCCTTCGGCCGACTGGCTAAACTTACTGATAGAATGACTAAAAAACTACCCATTGCATTGCTTGCTTCGGCAGCCGTGATCTCTTCCTGGGCCGTGCCCGCGCGACCGGGCTGGCGCACACTGACGCAGCCTGATGGCTCCGAAATCCGCGTAAACATCATCGGTGATGAGTTTTATCATCGCATCGTCAATGCCGACGGCCAACAGTGTGTCCGCAACGCCGACGGCTGGATACTTCCCGTAGATGAGGCGGAAGCCGCAAAAATCAAGGCCGAAGGCGCGCGTCGTCGCGGCCGTCGTAATCTTCCCCAGCGTGCGGCTTCGGAGAATCAGAGCCAGGTGCCCCATGTCGGTTCGCCGCGTGTGCCGGTGCTGTTGGTGCAATACTCCGACTATAAATTCAAAGACGCCGATCCGCTCGCCACATTCAACAGCTTCTTCGAATCCGGCTCCACTTCCGCGCGTCAATACTTCACCGACCAGTCGAACGGCGCATTCACTCCCGAATTCGATGTCTACGGGCCGATCACTCTGACCGGCAAACGCTCCGACTACGGCGGCAATGACTACGAAGGCTACGACAAGGGGGTCGGCCGAATGGTGGCCGAAGGTTGCCTCGGCCTTGATTCCTCGATCGACTTCAGCGTCTACGACAACGACGGCGACGGCGAATGCGACGTGGTCATCGTGCTCTATGCCGGCGACGGCGAGGCATCCTCCTACGATGATGATTGCGAAGACGCAGTATGGCCCTGCCAGTGGAGTCTCGATTCTTCGGATTATGGCAAATCGCTTACTCTCGACAACACCAAGGTCGACCTCTTCGCAGTGTTCAACGAACTCAACGGATCCGACCTCTCCCGCATCGATGGCGTCGGCACATTCTGCCACGAATTCTCTCACTGCCTCGGTCTGCCCGACTTCTACGACACTCAATACGGCCCGCACTTCGGAATGGGCGTATGGTCGCTGATGGACACCGGCAGCTACAACAACGACTGCTACACCCCCATCGGCTATTCGGCTTATGAAAAAGAGTTCATGAGCTGGATCAATATCCCCGAAGGGGAGGAGAACACCAACTATCTCCTGACTCCCATGAACCTCGGATCGGCTGCGACCGACATGGCTGTGCGCCTGACCAACGACGCCGATTCCGACGAATATTATATTCTCGAAAACCGCAAACGCCAGGGTTGGGACGCGTATATGCCCGCCGAAGGCTTGCTTATCACCCACTTCACATATGACGCATCGGCATGGGAGCTCAACGAGGTCAATGACTACGACCTCCAGCGTGCCACCGTCATCCCCGCCGACAACAACCTCCTGCTCGATGTCGAGACATATTATGGCGAGAAGTATTACTATATCAACGAAGCGAGTCTGCTGACCGATCTCTGGCCGCAGAGCTATGCCACCGAACTGACCGACTCCTCCACTCCGGCCGCAAAGG
Source organism: uncultured Porphyromonadaceae bacterium (assembly GCA_947175695.1). GTDB lineage: Bacteria > Bacteroidota > Bacteroidia > Bacteroidales > Muribaculaceae > Lepagella. The sequence goes on along the minus strand of CAMWNT010000001.1, from coordinate 29,058 downwards.
TCAATACGGGAGGCTACATGTCGAAGCCCGTCACTGAAATCACTCGCAACGACGATTCCACGATTTCCTTCTGGGTGATGAAAGCACCGCTTCCGGCAGTCGAAACTCCGCAGAATCCTTCCCACACTGTCCTCAGCTCGACATCGGCTCTGATCAAATGGGAGGGAAGCGATCCGAACACGGCTTCCTACACTATCGAACTGATGCCTTATGTTGAAAATGCATATATCGCTCTCGGCAGCACGCTATTCAATTCCACTTCACATGGCTGGATCGGCGAGGGCTATACCGGCGTCGAAGAGGCTGAAGAGGGCATACGCCTCGGCTCCGGCAACCAGCTTGGCAAACTGACTTCGGCCGAATATGCCGTGGCTGAAGGCCACGACTGCGTGACTGTAGAGTTTGATGCGAAATACTACAGCAACGACGGCAGTCAGGTCAATGTGTGTCTTGTCGACTCCAAGGGAAACAACATCGCCAGCCGCCAGGTGACGCTGACGGGTAGCTACGCGACATACAATGTTGTGTTCGATCTGCCTGAATCAACCCTTTTCAAAGTGCGTTTCGAGACCCTTGCCAAGAAAAAGCGTCTCTATATCCGCAGTGTCGACATCTATAGCGGCGACGCATCAGTGAAGGAATATCTTCCCGCCGACCGTCGCGCGGCGGCCAAGAAGCTGACATTCTCCGGCATCACAGGCAATTCCTATACCGTCAGCGGGCTCGAGAGCGGCGGCATCTACGACTATCGCATCCAGGCTGTGCCGGCCGATAAGGAATCCTATTCCGCATCGGAATGGACATCGCCCGAGCGACTCGATCTGTCGCTCGTGTCGGGCGTTGCGCTGAAAGCGGTCGACGCTTCGGCTGAAGCTGAATGGTATACGCTCCAGGGCGTCCGCCTGTCGGGGCGTCCGACCGAAAGCGGAATCTACGTCAGAGTCGCAGGCGGCAAAGCCGAGAAGCTGACGATTATGAAATGAATAATAAAAATATATTAGAAAGCGCGGATATGGAGCGATCCATGTCCGCGCTTGTCGTTTTTCAAGGGTGGGGGAGTAATCGGTCGTTCAGCCGCGATCAACGTCGGATGACGCGGCGGATTTGGCGCGGCGACTGAGTATTGATGATCAGCGGCACAGTCTCGCGTGTCAGCGAACTGGTGTCGAGCCCCATGGCTTTTTCGGGAGTGACCGACATGCGGCCGATCCATTCATAGGCTGTCATGGCGCGGCGGTCGGAGGGGGAGCAGTTGCTCGATGGCGAGAAGACGCGGTGGATGAGGACAAAGCGGAAATCGCCGGGTATGTCGCGTCCGGCTAACGAGGGGTAGCCGCTTGTCAGCTTCACTTCGCCGGCCTCCACCATCTCGTTGATCACTTGTCGGAGATAGACATTCACTTGTGGCGCCACGCGATAACCGATCCTCATCTCGATGCTGACGAGCAGGCCGGGGATAAGGATGTCGTAGTCATATTCGAGAGTGTCGGGCGCGTCGTCGGCCACGATTCTGACGATCCAATAGCGATCGGCACGTTTGGGAGTTTTCCTGACTATTGAATAGATCAGTTTGCTTTCCACTTTATCGGCCGCGGGGGATTTGCTGAAGAATACGAGATTGGAGGCATATTTCGGGATTTCGCGGTCGGCCGCGATGTCGCGTAGGAGAGGATAGCTCTCGCTGAAATCGACGAAGTCGATATGCTTGTTTCGCACAATGTTGGCGCGTCGCCAGAGGAGCATGATAGCAGTCACGGCGGCGGCGATCATGAGAGTGTACCATCCGCCATGCATGAATTTCGAGAGATTGGCAATCAGAAACACCCCTTCAATCAGAGTGAACACAGTGGCGAATATGACGCATAGCCATGTCGGCACGCGGCGGCGGTGCATCCAGAATGTCAGCAAGAGAGTAGTCATCAGCATGGTGATGGTGATGGCCAGTCCATAGGCTGCTTCCATCGCCGACGATGTTCGGAAGAGAAGCACTGTGACGATGCATCCCGCATAAAGGAAAGTGTTGATCAGCGGGATATAAAGTTGCCCTTTGAGGGGGGAGGGATAGTTGATTTTCAGGCGTGGCCAGAAATCGAGGCCGATGGCCTCGCTGAAGAGGGTGAACGATCCGCTGAGGAGGGCCTGGCTGGCGATGATTGCGGCCAGAGTCGACATAATGATGCCGATAGGCAGAAACCATGATGGCATTATTCCGTAGAAGGGGTTGGCCGGAGGAAGCGCCGTTGTTGCTTTCATGAGTCCGGTTCCGGAGTGGAGCCAAAGCAGCCATGCTCCCTGACCGAGATAATTGAGCATGAGCATAACTTTGACAAAAGCCCAGGCCCACGTGATATTGAAGCGGCCGCAGTGGCCGAGATCGGAGTAAAGCGCCTCGGCGCCGGTGGTGCATAGAAACACGGCTCCAAGGATTAGAAACCATTCAGGGCTCATCGACAGCAGTCTCACGGCGTATATCGGATTGAACGCGGCAAGAATGCCCGGTGCGAGATGGATCGAACAGAGTCCCAACACACCGAGCATAGTGAACCACAACAGCATCACCGGGCCGAAGAGCCGTCCGATCGATCCTGTGCCCCGGCACTGGAGCATGAATATCAGCGTGATTATAATCAGGACGATGGCTACCACCGGCGCGCCGGGATAGAGATCACGCAGTCCCTCGGCGGCCGAGGTGACCGTGACGGCCGGGGTGATGACGCCGTCGGCTATCAGAGTGCCGGCTCCGATGGCGGCGGGGATATATAGCCAGCGCCATCGCGAGTGGCGCAGCAGAGAGAAGAGGGCGAGTATGCCCCCTTCGCCGCGATTGTCGGCGTGGAGCGCGATGACCACATATTTGAGAGTCGTCTGAAGGGTCAGCGTCCAGAATATGCAAGACACCGCTCCGAGAATATATGCGCGGTCGTAGGTAGGGTTGGCTCCGGTGATGGCCTTCATTACGTAGAGAGGCGAAGTGCCTATGTCGCCAAATACGATGCCGATGGCCACGATCAGAGTCGCCGGCGTCACGCGTCGGTGGATGTCGGCTGTCGAGGCAGTGGCCGGGGGAGTCGCCGATATAGCGGCGTCTGCGGGGCGGTCGATAGTTGCGGGATTATGTCGATTCGAATGTTTCATATTCAATACAACAACAATCTTCGCATGATTGCGGAGTGGGGGAGGGATAAAAAAACAGCGGAGCGATTTTCATTCGCTCCGCTGTCGTCGTGTCATTGATGCCTTTTCCGGTCCGCGCGAGATCATTCAGGTCGCGGGCACGGGGCTGAGGTATGTAGAGAATAGAGGATCAGTGTCATTTCGTAGGGCAGTTCCATACGAATTCGAGAGTCTCATACCATCCGGGGGTTACGGCTCCGGTCAGCGACGCGGCTGTGCCGATGACGCCGTCCATGATATAATTGTTGCCGGAGTTGGTGAAAGAGCCGCCATACTGGGCAGGGCAGCCGAACATGCAGTATTCGCCATCGTTGGTCTCGCCGATATATGACCAGGCCTGGAACATCCCGAGGGCGTTGCCGGCGTCGTCGGTGAGGAAGCGGAGCTCTGTGCCGGCTTCGGCATAATCGGGTTCAAGCACGTGATAGACGTTGAGCAGACGGAATAGACGTTGGCCTTCGACGGGCCAGTTGCCCTCTTCGACACTCACTGTTCCGCTCACGCCTTCTACCCAGCTGAGGGAAGTGACTTGCGCGGTGCCTGCGGAAGTCCATGTCAACTCGGAAGAGATAGAAAATGAGAAAGAGAGATTTTGGGAGTCGACATGAACGAATGAATTCTCGGGATTTTCCACAGAAAGGGAGGCTTTGTATGTCAGGCCGGGCACGAGAGTGCCGATATTGATGACATATTCGGCAGAGCTTTTTCCGGCTTCGAAGGTGACGGTCGGCTCGCCGGAGAGCACGTCGGGATAATCAGTGGTGAAATTGACATCGACAGTCTGAGCGGCGTCGGAGTTTGTGCGGTTAAGGGTGACGACGTATGAGGCTGGCGCTTCTTCGCCCGAGCCGACTTTGATTTCGACTGCGGGTTTTGTGAAAGCCACTTCCTTGCCATAGTTGTCGGGTTCGTTCCAGTATTTCCCTTCGGAGCAGGAGCCGAGTGCCAGGGTGGCGAGAGATGCCAGGACGGCATAAGCTATATTGAGTTTCATATCGGATGCAATTAAAAGTTAATGTGGATTGAATTGTCGGTTGACCCGGATTATCCCTCCCGGAGTAAAGCTGTGCCGGGAGGGATGGTCCGGCGGATTAATGTTATCAATAGTCGCTTACGGCATTCGGTTTGCTCCAGGTGTCGTTGTTAGCTCCGAGAGCGTTGTTGGCCTGCACTTCGCCGTTGGGGATAAGGAGAGGCTTGAGGGGAGCGGGCACGTTATATACCCAGTCGACGTCCCATCCGCCGCCGCGACGGTCGAGGGGTTTGTTGAGGCGGAGAAGGTCGAAGTAAGAGAGGCATTCACCCCAGAGCTCGATTCGACGCTGGCGCCATACTTCGTCCTGGAAAGCCTGACCCGAAGAAGCGGGGCAAGTGTAGGAAGGATCACGATAAGTCTTGACGAAATTTTCGAGGATCGACTTGCCGTCGCCGCCGGCCATTGCAGTTGCCTCGGCCTGGATGAGATACATTTCCTCGATACGCATCAGGATGAAGGAAGTGGCGTTGGTTGTAGTGGCGAGCACATTCTGATAGGGGGCGAATTTCATCTGAGTGTAGGCCGGCGCGCCGTAGGCCATGGCCTGCTCTTTCTGTGCAGCGGAAAGATTGGCGCTCTCACGGTTGCCGTCAAGCCACCAGCCCTTGCGGCAGTCAGTGTCGGGGATGGTGTTGAAGAGGGCTTTGTTGATCATGCGCCAACCGCCTACGGAAGCGTAGCCGTAATTGAGCGAACCCATGTGGGAGGCCCAGTTGACGATGCCGGAGGTCACGACGCGGTCGTTTTCCTGGATGAATACACACCACATGAGGTTGTGGTCGGAAGCGGAGTTGAATGCGGGCTGTGAAGCCTCGGCGATGGAATAGGGGGTGCAGCTTGATTTGGCGATCGCGTTGGCTGCGTCGTCGGCAGCTGCCTGCCATTTGTTCATGACGAGGTTGACGCGTGCGCGGAGGCCGTAGGCAGTGCCGAGCGAAACGAAGCGGGTGGTGCCTGTGTCGGCGATGCGGGTGACATCGAGGCCGGAGTCGGTCAGAAGCTGGATAGCTTTGTCGAGGTCGGCCATGATCCGGTCGTAGACAGCCTGCACTGTAGCGCGGGGAGCGCCGTTGACAGCGGCTTCGTCGGAATTCTCTTCAGTCAGGATGGGCACACATGGGAGCGACTCATGACCGACATAGGTGTATTGGAAGAGCTGCGCCAGAGTGAAGTAGATGTAAGCGCGGTTGGCGTAGGCCTGGGCGGCATAGAGCTGCAGCTCGGGGTCGGTGGTGTCGGCGTCGATTGTGCTGAGCACTGTGTTGGCCGAGTTGATCACCTTATATGCGTAATACCATGAGAGGTTGTTGGCATAGTTGTTGTTGTTGCCGAAGTTGTATGCGCCTGCGGAAGCGAACCAGTTATAGCCTGTGTTGGGAGCCACCATGTCGATGCCCGAGCTTTCGATCATCATCATTGCGCCGGGCCAGCCGAAGTCGCAGTGAGCGGTTGAATAGACGGCCATATACTGGTTGTAGGTCGAAGAGATGCCGACCACGCCGGCTTTAGCGAGCTCCGGGCGTGATGCGATTGCATCCTCCTTCTCCTGCGAAGTCACATAATAGTTATCGGGCTGAGTGTCGAGATCGTTGCAGGATGTGAGCGTTGTCGAAGCCAATACCGAGCCGAAAGCGCATGCTGCAAAGATTTTTAATGTATGTTTCATTGCGGATTGATCTTAATGTGGGTTTTTAAATTGAAGCTTACTTCCCGATTGGCTTCCGGGGGCGGGATCAATCTGATCCCGCCCGGCCGGAGCCTGCTTTTGCGGGTCGCCTTTCAGCGTCGGATTCAGCTTTCGGGGCGATTCCTATGAGAAGTGATTAGCATTCGTTCGTTTCCGGACTGACAAGTGTTTTTTTGTCCGGGAGATTTGTCGGGAAGGCGTGGATTAAAATTCGAATCTCACACCGCCCGAGATGCAGCGCGCAGCTCCATAGGTAGCAGCGTCGGAAGTGGCGTAGCCCTGACGGGGATCCAGACCCTTGCGAGCCGACCAGAGGAAGATGTTTTCGCCGGCGGCGTAGATGCGGAGGTTGGTGAGGCCGAGTTTTGCCACGATACGGTCGGGGAATGTATAGCCGATGGTCACGTTATTGAGCGAGAGATAGTTGCTCGAAGTGAGCCAGCGGGTTGAGCTATAGTTTGTGTAGGAATCCTGGCCGTCGAGACGGGGAACGTCTGTGATTGTGTTGGTCGGAGTCCAGGCGTTGTAGATGTCGGTGTGCCAGTTCTGGCCGAGGTCGTTGGTCGAGCCGCCGTGCATGAGGTCCTGGTAAGTGTAGTCCCAGATCTTGCCGCCGAACTGATATGCGAAAGCGAGAGTGACGTCGAAGCCGAAGAACTTCACGGTAGTGCCGAAGCCGCCATAGGCCTTGGGCATAAGGTTGCCCGAAGATTTGCGGTTGTAGCTATAAGCGTGGGAAGCGTCGGTCGAGAGGTATTCTTCACCTACGATGACATTGCCGTAGGAGTCGGTCTGCTGGTTGCCGTCGGCGTCGAGCACGGGATCAGCGTCCCAGTAGAGAGCGAGACCTGTCGCGGGATCAACGCCGGCGTAGTCGACGAGATAGAGCTGATACATCGACTCGCCTTCACGATAGATGCGGTTGGCGCTGATGAGCTGTCCGCGGAGGTCGGGGTGAAGCTTGAGCACCTTGTTGTTGACCGTAGTGATGTTGAAGTTGATGTCCCAGGTGACGTTGCGGTTGGAGATGGGGCGGACGTTGAGTTCGAGTTCAACGCCGTTGTTGCGCATCGAGCCGATGTTCATCGGAAGAGTGGTGTAGCCGAGCGAGGGGCTGACAGGCTTGTTGTAGAGCATGTCGGAAGTCTGGCGGTTGAAGTATTCGAGCGTACCGCTTACGAGGCCCTTCAGGAAGCTGAAGTCAACGCCGACGTTGAAGTTGTTGGAAGTCTCCCAAGTGATGTCGGGATTGCCTTTGTAGACGAGTTCGCCGTCAGACCATACGCCGTTGGCGCCGGTGATCTTATACTGGTCGGCCCATGCGTAGTATTTGCAGATTGCATACTGGTTGGTTTCGTCGTCGCGGCCGAGGTTGTCGTTACCCTGCTGACCGAACGAAACTTTGAGCTTCAACTGATCGAGCCAGTTGGTTGTGTTGGCCATGAAGGGCTCGCCGGCAATGTTCCAGGCGCCCGAAACCGACCAGAAAGTACCCCAGCGGTGGCCGGGAGCGAACACTGAGGAAGCGTCGCGGCGCACACTTGCGCTGAAGAAATAGCGGTTGTCGAATGTATAGTTGAGTCGGCCGAAGATACCGCGTGTCGCGTAATCGTAGCCATATCCATAGACTGCTTTGTTGTCGATGGTGTTGTTCATCATGAACGAATCGGGGATGTAGAGGTTGTAGCCTACACCTTCGAGGACTTCGGCGTTCATGTCGTAGCTTTCATAGCCGACGAGCACATCGAAGTCATGCTTTTCGGCGAATGTGCGGGCATACTGGGCGAGGCCCTGGAAGTTGAGAGCGCGATAGCGGTTGTTCATCTGCACAGCGGAGCCGCCATATTGCGAGCTCTGGCCGTAGTAGGGGTTGCCGAGGCCGTGATAGCGTTCGTTCTTGAGGTAGAGGCCGGCGGTGCCGGTCAGTGTGAGGCCCTCAACGGGAGTCAGCTGCACATACCACTTGCCGTTGAAGATGTCGGAGAGATAGTCTTCAGTGTTGTAGGCGAGGTCGCCGCGGGGGTTCGACTGGCTCATCCAGTTGCGGAAGGGGCGGGCGTCGGCGGAAAGGAGATCATAGCCGTCGCCGTTGCCGTAGTCATAGATGGGGAGACCGGTCTGGGCGTTGGTCATGATATTGCCGTTTGCGTCGCGCACATACATCGGATAGTAGGGAGCGATCTGGTCGGCCATGAGGAAGGCGTTGCCCGAAGAGTTGGAAGTGGTCTGATCGTCGGGATAACCGGAGTTGGTGTAGGTGTAGTTGAGCGAAGATCCGATCTTCAACCAATCCTTGATCTGATAGTCGACAGAAGCGCGGGTGCTGAAGCGGTCGAAGTGAGAGCCTTCCATGAGGCCTTCATCGCCGAGATATGCTGCGGAGAGGTAGTAAGTCAGTTTGTCGGTACCGCCGTTTACGCTGAGGTTGTATTCCTGGCGGAGGCCGTTGCGGAGCTGGAGTTTGTTCCAGTCGTCGGGAGTATAATAATAGGAGCCGTCGTTATAGCCGAGAGTCGCGTTGGGGTTGATCTTGCCGGAGGGCATAATGAGGTTCTCGCCGTTGGGGAGAGTGTAGACCTGATAGCCGAGACGGGGCACGATCATGCTGTTGGCTGTGGCATAGGCTGCATCCGCAGTCTGAGAGTTGTTGTAGTAGAAGCCGTTGAAGAGCGATTTGTAGACCTGCTCGACATATGAGTCGGTCGACTTGATCACGTCATAGTTGGGCACAGCGCGGGAATTTGCGCCCCAACGCATGTCGACATTGACGCGGGGAGCGCCTGCCTGGCCCTTCTTGGTAGTGATGAGGATGACGCCGTTGGCGCCGCGGGCGCCATAGAGCGCTGCCGCGGCAGCGTCTTTAAGCACGGTCATCGACTCGATGTCCTGAGTGTTGATGTCGGCTACTTCGCCGTCGTAGGGGATACCGTCGACCACATAGAGCGGAGTGTTGGAAGCGCTGAGCGAGCCGACACCGCGGATAAGGACAGTCGGCGAAGTGCCCGGCTGGCCGTTGTAGCTCTGGATCTGGACGCCGGCAACCTTGCCGCTAAGAGCGTCAGTAGCGTTGGATACGAGAGAAGTCTCCAGCGCGTCGGCCTTCACAACGGAAGCCGAGCCGGTGTAGGCCGACTTCTTGGCTGTGCCGTAGGCCACGACGATCACTTCGTCGAGGTTGCTTGTCTCGGAAGCGAGCTTCACAACCATGTTGTTGGAAAGGGTCACATCCTGAGGGTTGTAGCCGACATAGGAGAATTTTGCTTTGTGTACATTCGAAGGCACCGAGATGTCGAAGTTGCCGTCGATGTCGGTGACTGTGCCCTGGCCGCCGCCGATAGGCATTACAGTCACTCCGATAAGCGGCTCATTATTGGCCGCGTCAACTACCGTTCCGTGGTAGGTCATTGTCTGAGCAAGCGCACTGAAGCTACACAGCGCTACAAGCGTCATCAGAAGAGCTGCTAATTTTCTCATACTTTTACCATATTATTTCTGTGTTACCATTTAGTTCGATTGTCGGAGCTATCGCGGGATGAGACCGGCCGCGCGAGCTCTGAGAGGAGTGGAATCGGAATCAGGCGCCATCGGAATGGAATGCCTTGGTCCGGAGGGAGAGGATGAGATCGGGTTATTTCAGTAAGCTAATGAAGCAAAAGAGGAGCCTCTACCTAATTGCTACCTATTGAAATTCGGCGCCAAAAATATTTTATGACACCGCAAAGTTACTAAAATATCCTTAATATTAACAATCTTGAGGCGATTTTTCTTAAGAAAGTTTAAAAATTTTTGCGAAAAATCGCTCAAATATTAAAAATCGTTAGTTTTTTTACTTTCAAATTGATACGGTCGAATAACCATGTTATAAAACATAGTTTTCAGAGTCTGACATTTTGCCATAAATAAATGCAGCCATCAGAGTCGCATCCATTTTTTTCTTTCCAAAATGTCAATATAGTCTTTCACGGGCGAGAATCCGGTGAAAAAATCGGTAGATGCGTTTTTTTTGGCAGTCACGATAAAATATATTAATTTAGCAAAATAAAAGTTATATCTACCATATGAACGCAAAACTATTTCCGATGGTTCTGCTCCTGCCGGCACTTTCGGCGACGGCCACCTACATGGAGGCTCCGGCCATGGACGAAGAACCCCTCGCCCCGGACAGCGCGGGCTTTGTATTCACCGATGTCAAGATCCTTCCCCACACTCCTGTGAAGGATCAGAACAAATCCGGCACATGCTGGGCATTCTCCGGCGTGGCGCAGCTTGAGAGTGATATCCTCCGTCGCGGCGGAAAGGAGACAGATCTCTCCGAAATGTTTATCGTGCGCCATAATTATAAGGAGAAGGCGCGCAAATATATCCGCACAGGGGGTCAGATCAACTTCGCCCAGGGTGGCGGATTCGCCGATGTGCTCGGCGCCGTGGAGGATTACGGTATTGTGCCCGAGGAGGTCTACGACGGACTGAACTATGGCGAGAAGAAGCATTCCCATTATGAGCTCGCCGCCGCGCTCAAGGCTTATCTCGACGCGATCCTGACCAATCCCAACAAGCATCTTTCGACAGCCTGGGAAGCGGGCGTCGACGGTATTCTCGACGCTTACTTCGGCAAGCTCCCCGAGACTTTCCAATATGAAGGCAAGACATGGACTCCCGCCGAATATGCGGCATCGCTCGGCTTGAAGCCGGCGGATTTCATCAGCCTGACAAGCTATACGCATCACCCCTTCTATCGCCCCTTCGCGATGGAGATCGCCGACAACTGGCGTTGGAGCCAGAGCTGGAATGTGCCGATCGAGGATTTCAAGCAGGTGCTCGATCATGCTCTTGAGAATGGCTACACAATCGCTTGGGCCGCCGACGTGTCGGAGCCGACATTCAACTGGAAGTCGGGCTATGCTGTGCTTCCCGTGGAGCGCACCGAGGCCGATATGGATGGCACTGAGCTCGCGCGCTGGGTGCATCTCTCCGACGCCGACCGCGAGAAGGAGAAAAACAAAGTGCAGGGTCCGGTCAAAGAGCGTGAGATCACTCAGGCCGACCGTCAGCGCACATTCGACAATCTCGAGACTACCGACGACCATGGCATGGAGATCGTGGGCATCGCCACCGATCAGGAAGGCAACCGCTTTTATAAGGTGAAAAACTCCTGGGATACCAATCAGATCTATGACGGCTATTTCTATGTCTCCGAGCCATATTTCCTTGAAAAGACAATCAGCATCGTGGTCAATCGCGACGCGCTCCCCAAGGACATCGCCAAAAAACTCAAGTGAGGTTTTAGGTGTTAGGTTTTAGGTGTTAGGCGTTAGGGTTATCATGATTAATCATGAATGGGAGGGGTTAGGGTCTTTAAGGACTCTAAGGGCTTTAATGACTTTAGGAGCTTAGTGGCCTCTGATGCCTGACCAAACGCCGGATTCGGACATAAACAACTTGATATGCAGGTAAGAGCCAAGAAAAATCTCGGTCAGCATTTTCTGACCGATCTTAACATCGCGGCACGAATCGCAGCTACAATCTCCCCTTCACAACTCGGCGCTCACGCCGGGGAGTGGGGGGGGATTCCCGTTGTAGAGATCGGCCCCGGAATGGGTGTGCTCACCCGGTTTTTGGTGGATTCGGGCCGCGAAGTGACAGCCGTCGAACTCGATTCTGAAAGTGTGGAGTATCTATCGCGTGAGATGCCGACGCTCAATGTGGTGGAGGCTGATTTCCTGAAGCTTGATCTCGATTCGCTGGCCGACGGGAAGGAGTTCGCGTTGATAGGCAATTATCCCTATAATATTTCGTCGCAGATTTTCTTTAAGGTGCTCGACAATCGCGATCGCATTCCGGTTGTCGCGGGTATGTTGCAGAAGGAAGTGGCGGAGCGTATATGCAGTGGCCCGGGATCGAAGGTATACGGCATTTTGTCGGTATTGCTTCGCGCATGGTATGAATGTGAGTATCTGTTCAGTGTGCCGCCGGGGGTGTTTGCGCCACCGCCGAAGGTGATGAGCGGCGTGTTGCGTCTGACTCGCAACAGTCGCACGACGCTCGGAGTCGACGAGAAGGTGTTTAAGAATGTTGTCAAGACGAGTTTCGGGCAGCGTCGCAAGACTCTTCGCAATTCGCTGCGCGGATTGCTTGGGGCCGATAATCCCTTCATGTCGGATCCGATCATGGAATTGCGTCCCGAGCGGCTTGATGTGGAGGATTTTATCCGCATCGCCGCGGCTGTGGAGTCGTCAAGACAGTAATCACTCAGAAAGGCACCGCGCCGACATGCGCTATTTGCCTATGCGCGAAATTTTTAGTAATTTTGCGATAGGTCAAATTGCCTCCGGCACCGCGCACCGGCCTTTGGCCGACATGCGCTATTTGCCTATGCGCGAAATTTTTAGTAATTTTGTAGAAAATTCGCAAATTTGCGGCCGGCCTACCCAAGCCGCGCTGCCATCATAAGATATCACAATGGCAAACAATCAGGAATTAAGCGAACAGGAATTAGTGCGCCGCCGATCAATGGAAGCGCTCCGCGAACGAGGAATCGACCCGTTTCCCGCTGCGGAATATGAAGTGACGGGTCATACCGACGAAATCCGCGAGAACTTTTCCGACGATCTGACTCCTCCGCGCGAGGTGCGTGTGGCCGGCCGAATCATGAGCCGCCGCATCATGGGCAAGGCTTCGTTTATGGAGCTGCAGGATGCCCGCGGTCGTATCCAGGTCTATGTGAGCCGCGACGAACTCTGTCCGGGCGAGGATAAGGATTTCTATAACGTGGTGTTCAAGAAGCTGATGGATATCGGTGATTTCATCGGCGTCGAGGGTTTTGTGTTCCGCACCCAGATGGGCGAGATCACTATCCATGCCCGCAAGATCACCTTCCTCGGCAAGAGCCTCCGGCCGCTGCCGGTGGTCAAAATGAAGGATGGCAAGGCTTATGACGCCTTCACCGATCCGGAGATGCGCTATCGTCGCCGCTATGTCGACCTGGTGGTCAACAAGGGTGTGAAGGAGATCTTCGAGAAGCGCACGCGCATGTTCAATTCGATGCGCGAATATTTCAACGGCCATGGCTATCTGGAGGTTGACACTCCGGTGCTTCAGTCGATTCCGGGCGGAGCCGCCGCGCGCCCCTTCATCACTCATCACAACGCGCTCGACATTCCCCTCTATCTCCGCATCGCTAACGAACTCTATCTCAAGCGCCTTATTGTCGGCGGCTTCGACGGAGTCTATGAATTCTCGCGCAACTTCCGCAACGAAGGCATGGACCGCACCCATAATCCGGAGTTCACCTGCATGGAGATCTATGTGCCCTATAAAGACTATAACTGGATGATGGCCTTCACCGAGAAGATGCTTGAAAAGATCGCTCTCGATGTCAACGGCACAACCAAAGTCACAGTCGGCGACCGCGAGATCGATTTCAAGGCTCCCTATAAGAGAGTCACTATGACTCAGGCGATTCTCGACGCCACCGGCTTCGACATCACCGGCAAGAGCGAGGATGAACTCCGCGCATTCTGCAAGGAAAACGGCATCGAAGTCGAGCCTTCGATGGGCAAGGGAAAACTGATCGACGAGATCTTCGGCGAGAAATGCGAGGGCTCGTTTATCCAGCCGACATTCATCATCGACTATCCGATCGAGATGTCGCCGCTGACAAAGCGCCATCGCGACAATCCCGAGCTGACCGAACGCTTCGAGCTGATGGTCAACGGCAAGGAGCTTGCCAACGCCTATTCCGAGCTCAACGATCCGATCGATCAGTATGAACGCTTCGTAGAGCAGATGCGACTCGCCGACAAGGGCGACGACGAGGCAATGATCATCGACGCCGACTTTATCCGCGCGCTCGAATATGGCATGCCCCCGACATCGGGTATGGGCATCGGCATGGATCGCCTCGCAATGCTGCTGACAGGCCAGTCGACGATTCAGGAAGTGCTTCTCTTCCCGCAGATGCGTCCTGAAAAGAAGAGCTCCAAGGAGGAAGAGGGAGAGAATCCCGATTCTGAGGAAGTCTGATCGAACTAACCCAAGGTCGCGCCCGACGCGCCCGCATCAGGCAGAGCGCTCTGATGCGCATCGTGAAACGGATGTTACGATTCCTTGAATCGTGTTAAATAGTGACACCCTCCGGCAATTAAGGCGCCGGAGGGAGCAACATTCCGGATATTCTGAATGTTGTTCGATTGAGAGGGTATCCGATAGCGGCGGAGGGAGTGTCCCCCCGCGCGACACCTCGCGGCCCGCAACGCATACTCTTGGAAATGAACAGAGAATTAGGCAAAATAGGAGTTATCGGCGGCGGAAGCTGGGCCACGGCATTGGCCAAGCTCCTGCTGAAAAATTGCGATCGTATCGTGTGGTATATCCATCGTCAGGACCGCATTGACGATTTCATCCGCTATCGCCATAATCCGGTGTATCTCTCGGATGTCAGTTTTGATATCGAAAGAATTGATTTCACCTCTGATATCAATGAGGCCTGCGATATGGCCGACACACTGGTTGTGGCGCTCCCGTCGCCCTATCTGAAAGGTATCGCCGACGACATACGCCGCGATATATCGAAGAAATATATCGTGTCGGCGGTGAAGGGGATCGTGCCCGATGAGAATATGATCGTGACCGATTATTTCGCATCGCGGTTTGACTGCGATGATGAGCATCTGATGGTCATCGGAGGCCCATGCCACGCCGAGGAAGTGGCGCTCGAACGTCTGAGCTATCTGACGATCGGCTGCCACAACACCACCCATAGCCGTGAGTTCGCCTCGCTTATTGCGGGCCCGAAGCTGAAGACGATCATATCGTCGGATGTCGCGGGAATTGAATATGGCGCGGTGCTGAAGAATGTCTACGCCATCGCCGGAGGCATAGTCAACGGCATGAAGGCCGGAGATAACTTCATGGCAATGCTGGTGTGTAACGCCATCCGCGAGATGAGGCGTTTTGTGGATGCAATCTCCCCGATGCCCGATCGTGATATCGACCGCTCGGCATATCTGGGCGATTTGCTTGTCACGGCCTACAGCAAATTCTCGCGCAACCACAATTTCGGCTCGATGATCGGAAAGGGGTATAGCGTGAAGGCGGCAATGATGGAGATGGCTATGGTGGCCGAAGGATATTACGGCACAAAGTGTATCTATGAAATCAATCGCGATTCGGTGCGTGTCGAGATGCCTATTCTCGACTGCATGTATTCCATCCTTTATGAGGGACGCTCCGGACGCCGTGCGATCGACCGTATCACCGACACCTTCTCCTGACGCCGCGCCCTCATCGATATCGGTGAGGACCCTCGCCAGAGAATATCTGACAGGGGGGCGTTAAGAGCCGACAATCACAGAGTCGCCCGCAGAGGGGGGACGTTATTAATGTATATAAATCTTTATTTTGACAGATATAGAAATTATGAAATCAATCAATCTGAATATTCAGGACGCAGTCTATTTCGCTGACGCTCAGTTCAAGGCCAACGAAGCGGCTGCTGTAGAGGCAATCACCAAGCTCGCCGAGGGTTCGGGCGAGGGTTCCGATTTTATCGGCTGGGTCAATCTTCCTTCCGAGACTTCAAACGAACTCATCGACCGCATCAACGCTACAGCCGCTCGCCTTCGTGAGAACTGCGATTATGTAGTGTGCATCGGCATCGGCGGCAGCTATCTCGGCGCGAAGGCCGTCACTACGGCTCTTTCCGACAGCTTCGCCGACTTCTATGCTCCGCGTCCGAAGGAGCCGAAGCTCCTCTATGCCGGACAGAATATCGGCGAGGAATACACAGCCGAACTCCAGAAGCTCCTCGAAGGCAAGAAATTCGGTATCATCGTGATCTCCAAGTCGGGCACAACCACCGAACCCGCCATCGCATTCCGTATCCTTAAGGATCAGCTTGAGAAGCAGGCCGGCAAGGATGCTGCGAAGGATCTCATCGTGGCTATCACCGACGCCAACAAGGGCGCACTCCGCGCCATGGCCGATAAGGAGGGTTATGAGACTTACGTCATCCCCGACAATGTCGGCGGACGTTTCTCGGTGCTGACTCCCGTAGGTCTGCTCCCGATCGCTGTCGCCGGCCACGATATCGCCAAGCTGATCGAAGGCGCCGCAGAGATGGAGAAATCCACTGCGCATCCCGGCGAAGACAACATCGCAATGACATATGCCCGCGTGCGTAACGCTCTTTATCAGTCGGGCAAGAAGATCGAGCTCCTTGTCAACTACAATCCGAAGCTCCATTACTTCGCAGAATGGTGGAAGCAGCTCTATGGCGAGAGCGAGGGCAAGGATGGCAAGGGTATTTTCCCCGCAAGCGTCGACAATACAACCGACCTTCACTCGATGGGCCAGTGGATCCAGGAGGGCGAGCGTTCGATCTTCGAGACAGTGCTTTCAGTCAATAAGCCCGCAGTGTCGGTGCGTGTTCCTGAGAATGCAGAGAATCTCGACGGCATCAACTATCTCGCAGGCAAGAATATCGACGAAGTCAACAAGATGGCCGAACTCGGCACAAAGATCGCTCACGTCGAGGGTGGAGTGCCCAATATGCAGATCAAGCTCGACAAGCTCGATGAGTTTGTGCTCGGCCAGCTGATCTACTTCTTCGAGAAGGCTTGCGGCATCAGCGGCTATATGCTGGGTGTCAACCCCTTCAATCAGCCCGGTGTGGAGGCCTACAAGAAGAACATGTTTGCTCTTCTCGAAAAGCCCGGTTATGAAAAAGAGACCGAGGCCATCAAGGCAAAACTCTGATCCGAAAGAATCTGTCGCCGTGTGGTTTTGCCCGCGCAGCGCCGGATAAAGTCGTGAATAAGTTATAACTGAGACGACGGCATCATTGCCGTCGTCTTTTTTTTGAAAAGGGGTCACTGCAATATAGTTGCAGTGACTGCAAGAATTTGGCAGTAGAGTGCTAAAATTTAAGAATATTTAAGTGGGATAGGATGAATTTAATCATTGATAAATTAGGATATTGCCGCGCAGATTTGTAATTTTGCAAAAAACAAACCACGATACAAATAATAAAACTACGATATAATGGCAAAGAAGAAAGTAGATAATAAGGCAGCAGCCGGCCGGATCAGCGATCTGGAGGCGAAGAAGAAGGCGCTGAGCATGACAATGGCTCATCTCGAGAAGGATTTCGGATCGGGAGCGATCATGCGTCTTGGCGACGATAAGGTGCAGGATGTGGAGTCGATCTCTACGGGCTCGATCGGCCTGGACTTCGCACTTGGTATCGGCGGCCTGCCGCGCGGTCGTATTACAGAGATCTATGGACCGGAGTCGTCGGGTAAGACCACACTTGCGATCCATGTCATTGCAGAGGCGCAGAAGCAGGGTGGCATCTGTGCGATCATTGATGCCGAGCATGCATTCGACCGTTTCTATGCCGAGAAGCTTGGCGTCGATGTCAACAATCTCTGGATTGCACAGCCCGACAATGGCGAGCAGGCTCTCGACATTGCAGAGCAGCTGATTAATTCGGGCGCGATCGATGTGCTTGTGATCGACTCTGTCGCGGCTCTGACTCCGAAAGCGGAGATCGAGGGTGAGATGGGAGAGAAGAATGTCGGCCTCCACGCCCGCCTGATGAGCCAGGCGATGCGTAAGCTGACGGGTTCGATCTCGCGCACACGCACATGTTGCATCTTTATCAACCAGATGCGTGAGAAGATCGGCGTGATGTTTGGCAATCCGGAGACGACTACGGGCGGTAATGCACTGAAGTTCTATGCTTCTGTCAGAATCGATATCCGTCCGGGTCAGATCATCAAGGATGGCGATAATCCGGTAGGCCGTCTTGTAAAGGTGAAGGTGGTCAAGAACAAGGTTGCTCCCCCCTTCAAGAAGGCGGAGTTCGATATAATGTTCGGCGAGGGCATCTCTCGATCGGGCGAGGTGCTCGACATGGCCGTGGCAATGGGTATTGTCAAGAAGTCGGGAGCGTGGTTCAGTTATAACGGCTCTAAACTCGGCCAAGGCCGGGATGCTGTGAAGCGTGTGATCCAGGATAATCCCGAATTGATGGACGAGCTTTCCGCCAAAGTACGCGCTCAACTTGCCGAATCCAGTGCGTCGGAGAAGCAGCAGCCCAATCCTTTCCTTCCCGGCAAGGAGACAGTGCGCGACACATTGGATGATGAAGAGCGTGATGATTCGGAAGGCGACGACGATTCGTTTTTCGACGGAGCCGACGGCGGTCGCCAGGATCTCTTCGGCGATGACTTCGAGGTAGAGATCGAGGAGTGATTTTTTTATTAGGTTTTAGGTTTTAGGAATTAGGTTTTAGGTTTTAGGGACTTTAAGGACTTTAAGGACTTTAAGAACTCTAAGGGCTTTAGGGACTTTAAGGACTTTACTCCCCATTACGAATAATCCCGATTAATCATGATTTAGCATGATTAATCGGGATTTATCTTGATAGGCCTAAAACCTAAAACCTAAAGTCTAAAACCTAACCCCTAAAACAGGGGGAATGTTTTAGTGGTATAGACGTATTTTTGGTAGAACTCTTCGTCGCTGATGCAGAGCATGTAGATTCCCTGCGCGAAAGTCAGGAGTTCCCATCCGCCGCATGAGCATAATGTCAGCAGCAGACATATCAAGCCGGCTGAGGTCTTGCCGAGATAGAAATAATGGATGCCCAGGCCACCGAGGAAGATGGCGAGCAGTCCGGCAGCGATCTTGGACTTGTCGGGATATGGAGTGGGCTTGCATCCGTAAGGCGCATAAGGCTGTTGTGGCGGCACGGAGTAGCCGGGCGCGGTGTTGTTGCCGTAGCCGGGATTCGGGGCGGCGAAAAGGTCGGCCAGATCGGGGCATGAGCCGGCGCGGGTCCAATCGGGCATGCCGTTGGCCCAGACCATCGAGTCGGGTGTCAGTCCGTAGTTGAGGAGGTCGTTTTTAGAGAGCGGACCGACCTGCTGTCCGTTGTAGATGATATACCACATGATGTCAGAGAATTAAGCCGTTCTCCATATGATTGACATAAAGAGAACGGCGTGGAGAGTTATTTAATTATTTATCGCGCATGAAGATCTGTATCGGAGTTCCGTTGAAATCCCATTTGTCGCGAATCTTGTTTTCGAGGAAGCGGCGATAGGGCTCCTTTACCCATTGCGGAAGATTGCAGAAGAATACAAAAGTGGGCACAAATGCGTCTTTAAGCATTGTGACATATTTGATCTTGACGAATTTTCCTTTGTTGGATGGAGGGGGAGTGATCGCGATCTGCTCAAGCATATAGGTGTTGAGCTGCGACGTCGGGATGACGCGGCGGCGGTTGGCATATACTTTTGTGGCTGTCTCGAGCACACGGTAGATGCGTTCCTTGGTCAGCGCCGATGTGAAGAGAATGGGGAAGTCAGTGAAAGGAGCGAAGCGGTCGCGGATAGCGGCTTCGTAGCGTTTCTGGGTTTCGAGCGAGCGATCGGCTACGAGGTCCCATTTGTTGACGCATACGACGAGCCCCTTCTTATTGCGCTGGATGAGGCTGAAGATGTTGGCGTCTTGCGATTCGATGCCGCGAGTGGCGTCGATCATCAGGATGCACACGTCGGAAGCCTCGATTGCGCGGATCGAACGAATGACGCTGTAATACTCGATATCTTCGTTGACTTTCTGCTTTTTACGGATACCGGCCGTGTCGACCAGATAGAAATCGAAGCCGAATTTATTATAGCGGTGATAGATCGAGTCGCGTGTAGTACCTGCGATGTCGGTCACAATATGCCGTTCTTCGCCGATGAAAGCGTTGATCAACGATGATTTTCCGGCGTTTGGTCGGCCGACGATTGCGAATTTGGCGATGTTCTCTTCGGGAGCGTCGTCGTCGGAGGGGTCAGGCATATCGGCCACGACGATGTCGAGGAGGTCGCCTGTGCCGGCACCGTTGGCCGAAGACACTTCGATCGGGTCGCCGAGTCCGAGGGAGTAGAATTCGGGCACATTGAAGCGGGCGTCGCCTTTGTCTTCTTTATTTGCCACGAGCACTACCGGCTTTTTGGAACGGCGCAGGATCGCGGCCACTTTGTCGTCGAGATCGGTCACTCCGACAGAAGCGTCGACGACAAAAAGGATGACATCGGCCTCTTGGATGGCGATTTCGACTTGCTTGTTGATCTCCTCTTCAAAGATATCATCGGAGTTGACGACCCATCCGCCGGTGTCGACGATTGAGAATTCTTGTCCGTTCCAGTCTACTTTACCATATTGGCGGTCGCGGGTTGTGCCCGCAGTGTCGTCGACGATTGCTGAGCGCGTCTGCGTCAAACGGTTGAACAACGTGGATTTTCCCACGTTAGGCCGCCCTACTATTGCTACTAATCTGCTCATTTTGTAAGTTGGGGGGAGCGTCCGGGCCGGCTGTCGGGTAGGAGTGTATTCCGGCGGTGGTTCTCCCGATCGGGTTTATAAGTTGATGTTGTTCGGAGCGGGATTTCCGCCGGCCGTCGTCATCCGGGGTGGTTGGATGGCGGAAGCCGGGCAGAGATCAATCCATGTATCCGAATTGCTTGAGTTTGTTTTCGCGGTTGCGCCAGTCTTTTTCGACTTTGACAAAGATTTCGAGGAATACCTTTTTGTCGAAGAACTTCTCGATATCGTGGCGAGCTTCAATGCCGACTTTCTTGATCTTTTCGCCCCCTTTGCCGATGATGATACCTTTCTGGGAGTCGCGTTCGACGTAGATGACCGTCATGATATGGATGGCATTCTCCTTCTCTTCGAATTTTTCGACGAGCACTTCCGTGCTGTAAGGAATTTCCTTGTCGTAGTTGAGAAGGAGTTTTTCGCGTATGATTTCGGTGACGAAGAATCGCGCGGGCTTATCGGTCAGAGCGTCTTTCCCGAAATAAGGGGGCGCGACGGGAAGGAGCTCGACGATGCGTGCCTTGAGGTTGTCGACGTTGAATTTTTCAGTGGCTGAAGTCGGGAAGATTTCGGCGTTGGGGAGACGCTTTTTCCAGCGAGCGACGAGCTCTTCGAGCTGGTCGTTGCCTTTTAGGAGGTCGACTTTATTGATGACGAGGAGCACGGGGATTTTCTCTTTTGCGACACGATCGAGGAAGTCGGCGTTTTTCTCGGGGTCTTCAACGACGTCGGTGACATAGAGAAGAATGTCGGCGTCGGTCAGTGCGCCTTCAGAGAATTCGAGCATCGACTCCTGGAGTTTGTATTTTGGTTTGAGCACGCCGGGAGTGTCGGAATATACGATCTGATATTCCGGGGTGTTGACGATGCCCATGATTCGATGGCGAGTTGTCTGAGCTTTGTTGGTGATGATCGAAATTCGTTCGCCGACAAGATCGTTCATCAGAGTTGATTTGCCTACATTGGGGTTGCCTACGATATTTACGAATCCGGCGCGGTGGGAGGCCGACGGTTGCGCCTGGGCGTTGTTGATTTCGTTTTCCATTATAAAAGAATTGTCGTCGGGGAAGCTGGTGGCGTCCGGAGCCGCTTCCGGGATGGGTTTTGGGATTGATTTGGTTGTGAGTCGTCAAGGGGGCGTCGTGATCATCCGGACGGGTAGAATGGTCGAGACACACGTATTGACAATTTTACAACGAATTGCAGCGCTTTGGAGTTCGTAGGTAAGCGGCAATATTCGGGTAGTCAGATGGTTGGGTGTATTAACAGGTGTTAATAACGACTATTGTTGCGCGTGATGGGTGTCAAGCGTGGTTAAGGGTGTAAAAAGCGACATCCGGCTGTCGGCTGCGCCGTGATAGGCGAGTCGGCAGCCGGAGTGTCGATAATTTGATGGACGGGGGGCGAGTGATATTATTTGGGATCGATAGCCCAGATAAGATACATTGCGCCCCAGGTGAAGCCGGCGCCGAAGGCAGTCAGCAACACTTTGTCGCCTTTATGGAGTTTGTTTTTGTATTCGTCAAGACAGAGAGGAATAGATGCGGCGGAAGTATTGCCGAAGTGCTCGATATTGACGAGAGTCTTCTCAGCGGGGATTTTGATTCTTTGGCCGACAGCTTCGATGATACGGAGGTTTGCCTGATGAGGCACAAACCAGTCGATGTCGTCGGTCGAGAGGCCGTTGCGGTTCATGACGCTGAGCGAAGAGTTGAGCATGTCGCTGACAGCGTGTTTATAGACGGCGCGACCCTCCTGATAGATGAAGTGTTCCTCGGCATCGACAGTAGCGTGTGATGCGGGCGCGACACTTCCGCCGGCTTTCATGAGGAGGTGGGGCAGGCCGGATCCGTCGACATGGAATTCACCATCGATCACACCGAGGTTTTGGTCGGAAGGCTCGACGATTACAGCTGCGGCGGCGTCGCCGAAAAGGGGGCAAGTCGCGCGGTCGTTATAGTTTGTCATGCTCGACATTTTCTCGGCGCAAACGACGATGACCTTTTTGTAGAGGCCGGCGGAGATGTAGGCTCTTGCGGCCTGCATAGCGACGATGAACCCGGCGCAAGCGGCCTGGATGTCGAAGCCGTAAGCGTTTTTGAGATCAGTGTCGTGGATGATGACGCTTGCAGTCGAGGGGAAGCGGTAGTCCGGGTTGGAGGTGGCGCAGATCAGGAGGTCGATCTCTTCCGGGTTAGTGCCTGTTTCGGAGAGCAGTTTTTCGACGGCTTTAGCGCCGAGGAAGCTCGAACCTTTTCCTTCGGCGTGTAGGATGCGACGCTGCTTGATGCCGACGCGGGTAGTGATCCATTCGTCGTTGGTGTCCACCATTTTAGAGAGCATCTCGTTGTCGAGGATGTCGTCGGGGACATAAGATGCGATACCGCTGATGATTGCGTTTTGCATAATAGGGATAATTAAGAGGGCGACATCCCCGGGAGCATGGCGTCCTCTATTCTGGAGGGTAAATATTCCGATTGCTCCGTATCCTCAGGGGTCATCGATGGGGGTAAGGGGCATGAATGAAAATGAATATCTCCGGAGAGAGGGGGATAGGGGAAAAAGAAAGATTGCCTAATGTCTTCCGAGGCGCTCGGCTGTCGAAACTTCGGAGAGGATTAGACAATCTGTAAGGTTGCGGGCCGAGTCAGTGGCACACGGCCGGGATTGTCGGGCCGCGGGCCTGGAATGGGCGCGCTGTTAGCATGTCGGGCCGTCCCCTTGAAGCCAATTTGAGAGATGGCTTCCGGGCCGATCGGGATCAGACAGTCACTGTGTCTTTTTCGATCACGAGTTTGCCGCGATAGTAACCGCATTCACCGCAAACAGTGTGATATACGTGCCATGCGCCGCAGTTGGGGCAGATAGCGAGAGTGGGGATGAGGGCTTTGTCGTGTGTGCGACGTTTCGCTGTTCTGGTGTGCGATTGTCTGCGTTTAGGATGTGCCATTTTTCTATGTTCTTTTTAGTTGATTTTATGTTTGGTCGGACTCCGTGAAAGGCCGGAGCCGGGATTGAGGTCAATCTTCGGAGTCGGCTGCGGCGGCGTCTTCGGCTTCGTTTTCGATTTCGTCGATGTCGAATTCGTCGTCGGCGGAAGTGGCCTTGTGGCGGTTGAGCGCGGCGGCCATTGCGCGATTGCATTTGCCCATGGGATGAACGTGGCGGAGGGGGATGCAGAGCACAATCGTGTCGTAGAGCATGTAGGCTACGTTCAGGTAGGGGTTGCTGTATGGGATGACAAGGATGTCGTCGCTTTCGTCGTTATAGCTTTCGCCATATTTGACGATGATGTGATATTCCGTGTCGATGTCGATGTCAAGAAGGTCAAGGCATCGGTCGCAGGGCACTTGTACGACTCCTTTGCAATGAAACGTGCAGTCGTAGACGTCATGGCGCTTCTCAAGATCAAGGTGCACTTTGACGTCGGCCGAGTGAATGCCGGGGTGCTCCATGTTCTTGAAAAACTCCGTGTCGCATACGAAATCCTGCTCGAAATGCCCGTCGGGCAGCTGAGCGAGTTGCACTTTAAACGCTGAGAATTTTCCCACAGTAATGCAATAAATTTAAAAAGTGCCACAAAGATAGTTAGTTTTAAGATAATTACCAACTACTTTGGGCACTTTTTTTATTTTCGAGGGTGTAAAACCCTATTTTTAGGTGCTTTTCCTCTTGTCGGGGGGCTCATAATCCCTGTCGGAGGGGTATCGGGAGGTTGAAGTTTTATTTTACGACAACCTTTGCCGAGGCTCCGTTGAGGGTCACGATGTAGACGCCTGCGGGGAGTCCGGTCAGTCCGGTCTCGACGCCGCTGAGGTTGAATACGCGTGCGCCTTCGGGAGCGATGATCTCGCCTTTGCCGCCACGGATGATGACGTTGTCAAGGTCGATTTCCGCTACGGAGTTGTATTCGGGGAGGTCGGCGGGGACAAATGTCAGCACGTTGCTTGTCACGGTGGAGGGGATGCCGATGACGGGGCGTACGTAGACCGTGAATGTCTGGCTCCACTGGAGGGCGGAAATGTTGCGCAGGAGGTATTGATTGACGTTGCCGACGGGGGTTTCGTCAAGGTCGCCTACGACCATTTCGCGTCCGCTGCTGTCGCGGCGTTTGACGGTCAGCTGGTAGTTGGTGGCTCCTTCGACTTCATCCCAGTGGAATGTGAGGGTGCGTGCGGCCTGGTCGTTTTCGACGTTGCTGTGGAGCAAGGTGGTGGCGTTGTTTTCGCCATAGACGTTGTATTCGAGGGTCACGGGGCAACCTTCGGGGTTGTCGTAGTCGAAAGCGATGTTGGTGATGACGCAGTCGAGGGGCGTTTTTCCGCCGAGACAAGCGGGCGTGAGTTTAGCGCTTGCAGGGCTGATGTATGTGGCGAGGCCGTCGAGTCCGGGCCAACCTTTGAGGGTTGTGGCCGACGAGGGGCCGATGAGCTCAATGTTGGGAGTGCCGTTGACATTGACGTTGTTCCATGTCCATGCGTTGTTGGAGTAGTTGATGCGCCAGATGAGGAGGCCGTTGCTGGGGAGGCTGGCGTCCCATGAAGTGTTGTCGCGGCATTCGAGCACGTAGTATTCGCCGTAGTATCGGTTGCCGGGGCGTGGCACACGGAGTCGGAGTGCATTGGCGTCGGCGCCGGTCTGGGGGTTGAGGGTGTAGGCGGTGTTGTCGACGGGGTCGGTGTATTCAAGCCAGTTGCAGACCCATTTTTCGTAGGCTGAATAGAGGGGCGGGCAAGTGGAGAGGCTGTTGTATGAGCCGGTGTCCATGACGGTGTATGATCCGGGGGTGGGAGTGCCGGAGTTTGAGACGTCGTAGAGGTCGGGGAGGCCGAGCACATGGCCGTATTCGTGGCAGAATGCGCCGATTCCGTCGAGCCATGGCTTTTGGTCGGCGGGGATTTTGGCCGAGGCGTTGAGCTCGTTGGAGCATGCGTAGGGGCCCATGCGTTTGCCGTCGACGTAGATCGGGTCGAGGCCTATTGTGCCGGAATATTCGGTTGTGTAGCGGGCGAAGTCGGCCTGGTGGGGCCATACTGTGAGAGCGGCGGCGACGGGGTCGACGGCGATAAGGTCGGCCTGTCCGTAGCCTGAGTAGTAGAAGAATATGCTGTCGATTTCGCCGTTGTTGTCGTAGTCGTATTGGGAGAAGTCAACGTCGGGGTCAAGCGCTTCAAGTGCTTCTTTGATAGCGACTCCGAAGCGGGCGTTGTGGTGGTAGCCGTTGATTGTCGGGTCGTCGTCGCCTACATACCATTTTGCTTCGTGTTCGAGGCGAATGGGGCCGTAGACGTCGAATGTGGGCGAGAACTTACCTCCGGAGCAAGCTTCATAGTAGTCTTTGGCTGAGCCTTTTGACTGGAAATCGGAGTATCCTTTTTCGTTGCAGAGGCGTTCGTAAAGCTCTTTGGGGTTGTCGAAGGAGAACGGGGTGTCGGGATATTCGAGGAGGATGACGCAGGCGTGGATTTCGCCGATAGTCGGATATGTGGAGCGGCCGTTGCCATCAAGGGCGGCCATGCGGTTGACTTTGCCGGATGATGCAGCTGTGTGGGAGCATGCGGGGTCTTCGGGGAGTTCGGCGCGAAGCATTGAGAGAGTTGCTTCGGTCGGAGTGAGGGTGACGCCGTTGCGCATCATGGGGCTCATTGTCTTTCCGTTGAGCTCGAGGATGCTGGAGTTGTCGGCGGTGGTGATATAATGGAAGTGTTCGTTGCCGTGTACACGGTATTCGATCACTTGGCCGTCGGGATTGGTGTGGCGTCCGATTTCGGGAGTGGCCGGACGTGCAAGAGCTGCGACAGGTATGGCTGCCAGGGCTGCCAATGCGTATAATTTTCTCATGTCCATTTCAATATGTGATGCTGGTTAAATATGGTGGCGGTGATGTAGAGAGGTGTGCCCGGCAGCCGGAGAGGTTAGCGGATTTCCGGATTCAAATGTCGGGCTGTGTTTATTATAGCCGCGGCGCGGCGACATCCCTATTCCGGATCGGGGGGAGTCGTGCGCCGACATGCCGTGGTACCTCCGAGGAGAATCGAACTCCTATCTAAAGTTTAGGAAACTTCTATTCTATCCGTTGAACTACAGAGGCGTTTGCTTAATTAAATGCAAATATAACTACATTTCCCAAATTTTTCAATATGGGAATGGCGCGCGGGATTGAATTTTAACGGGTTTTAACATTCGCCGGGTTGTGGGGTCTGTCAGCGCAGTCGGAGCGTCTGGCCGGGAGTGTCGGGAGTGTCGGGGTTTAGTCGTCGGATCGATTCGGTCTTCATGCCGTAGCGTTGGGCTATGGAATGGATGGATTCTCCGTCGCCGATTGTAGCTCGGCTAACCCCTTCGGGGGCAACGTCGGATTTTTCCTGGAGGTAGACTTCTTCCCAGGCTTTGATTTCGCGGTCGGTGACGCGATCGTTGTATTTGAGGAGTGTCGATTTCTTGATTTTCAGTTCTTTGGCGATGCTGCCATAGGTGTCGCCCGGCTGGGCGATGACGTAGTGGAGTCCGCGGTTTTTGCGGATGACGTGGGTGTTGCAGAGGGTCTGATGGATGAATGCGGCCATTTCTTCGTTGACTTTATGGGTCGGATCGTCGAATCGCTGCAGGGAGTATAGCTCGATGATGGATATGAGTCGTGCGGCGTAGTTGGGGTCGGTGGCGTAGCCGCATTTTTTCAGACCTTGAGCCCAGGCTGTGTAATCTGTAGGGTCGAGGTCGAAGAGTTCTGCATATCGTTTGCGGCGGAGGAACAGGGAGTGGTCGCGAAAGCTGTCGGCTACGTTGCCATAGACTCTGAAGCATTCGTCGGGGGCGTCATCGTTGCGGAGCATAGTGTCGCCCTGCCAGTCGGCATGGCATTTGATGCCAAAGTGGTTGTTGCCTTCGCGGGCAAGAGTGGATCTTCCGGCGGCACTTTCCAGTAGGCCTTGTGCGAGTGTGATCGAGGCGGGTACGCCGTAGGCTCGCATCTGCTCCATGGCCATTTCGGAGTATTGCTCGATATAGTCTTCGTAGGCATTTGCGGCCGGAGCGACGGCGGGGGAGAATAATGGCAGGAGAGCCGCCATAAGGATCGTGCGTCGCAGAAATGATGTGCGGTAGTGTTTCATCAGTTTTTTTCTGTAATGTTGCGAAATTACTAAATTTTTTCGTAAATTTGAAGTTGCGCCGCCATTACTACATAAATGTCGCTTAAATGGTTTACGGAATGATCTCCTTCGGGGATCCGAACTATGGCGCGTCGAGTGGTGTTACACCTTAATTATATAT
This sequence comes from uncultured Porphyromonadaceae bacterium, assembly GCA_947175695.1. Classification (GTDB taxonomy): domain Bacteria; phylum Bacteroidota; class Bacteroidia; order Bacteroidales; family Muribaculaceae; genus Lepagella. The sequence continues at coordinate 1,513 of CAMWNT010000001.1, read as the reverse complement.
AAAGAGATTGAAAAACCGAATAATCTAAAACTTATGAAAGATAAAGAGATTGTAATTCGCATGAAGAGCTGCGGGCTCGATGAGCTTTCGGAGCAGGACCGTCACCTTGTGGAATGTGCAAAGAATGCCACCCGCAACAGTCTGGCCACATATTCGCATTTCCATGTCGGCGCGGCCATATTGATGGATAATGGCGAGATTGTCGAGGGCGCGAATCAGGAGAACGCCGCTTTTTCGTCGGGCACATGTGCCGAGCGGTCGGCTTGTTTTTATGCGTCGGCGCGTTATCCGGGAGTACCAATGAAGAAGATTGCCATCGCTGCATGGACCAAGGAGGGTAAGCCCGAGGGCCTGGATTATGAAGATTATTTCCAGACGGCGCCGATCAGTCCGTGTGGCGCATGTCGCCAGGCGCTTCTCGAGTATGAGGCGATGTATGGGCCGATAGAGGTGTTGCTTTATGGGCGAGATGAAGTGTTGGTGCTTCCGTCGGTGGCATCGTTGCTCCCGTTCTGCTTTACGGAATTCTGATCTGTTCGGCTTTTTGAGCAGTGATGAGATGCCGGAGTGGGCGTTGGGGCTGCCGAATGCCGGCCGGCGCGCGGCGTGAACTTCGACGACCTCCAAGCGTTAATATAGGTAAACGTCGGTTCAATTATGTGAGTGAAAGTTTTTGACTTCCAAACTGACGCATTTTTCCACTATCTAAACTCGAACCCGGCGATCCACAGGGGTGGCTGCGGATTCATCCAAAAACGCCAGTTTTATGAAAAAGTTCTGCTCCCGAGTGGTCGCATCTGTGAAGTCGGCCAAGTTGGTGCTTGCTATGGTATGTGTGGCTTGCGCCCTTTTGTTGTCCGGTTGTTATGTCGAAAGTGGTTGGTCGCCGTCGCCTCCTTATGGATGGAATAATACGTTCTACGACCAGTCTCTCAATGGTTATTGGCAGCTTGTGCAGATCAATGGCGCGACGGTGACGGGATATGACGTGAATTTCCTTTACTTCAATGGCGGTGGTCGCGGCAAGTATTATTATTATAGCGATGGCCGGCGTATGTGGGAGAATACCGCATATTGGTGTCAAGAGGCTGTGTCGGGAAACAGCTATTATCAGATCAACCTTCAATATGAGACCAGCGGCTCGCCGACAACGATGAACTACTGGTTTGCCGCCGGCGGCAATATACTCTATCTTCAATGGAAGTCGTACAACGGTGTGCAGACCTACGTCTATTCTGCTGTCAGAGGTGCGCCGTGGTGATTTGATCCGGAGGCCGAGTTCGTCAGTTCGCTTCATTAAGGCCTCGGAAAAGCTCTGAAACAATACCCCATTCAGGATTGTTATATATTAGATGACCGGAGCGTGGTGAAATCATTAAGATTTTGCCACGCTCTGTCCGTTTTTTGCGTTGGGTGACTCCCGAGAGTCGAAAAACTTCGGAAAAACACTAAAAAACAGCCTCGGCGGAGGAAAAAAACGAAGAAAATCGGGGCAGAAGGCAAAAAAATCGCG